>ONXZ01000055.1 GCA_900321905.1 uncultured Eubacteriales bacterium | reverse complement strand
CCGGGGAAGCCGTCCTCGCCGTCAGGTGAAAAGCGTTTAAATGTGACAAAATCATCGCCCGTTTCGCTGACCTCCCAGTTTGTAAAACTGAAACGTCCGCCGCCGTGCAGAGTCCATGTGCCCTGATTTTGCGGCGTTGTGTATTCTACGCCTTCAAAAGTGAACTTGCCGTCACGGATACGGTTTGCCCACCTGCCGACAGCAAGTCCCTGATAACCGTAGTCGGGGTTGATATAATCAGCAGGGTTGTCAAAACCAAGCGCAACATCAGCCAAAACTCCGTTTTTGTCAGGCACGCAGATTGCGTGAACTCCTGCGCCGAGAGTCTGCAAGGTGACGCTCGCACCGCTGCTGTTGGTAATTGTATAAAGATAAACATCTTCGTTATTAAGTTTACCTAAAATTTGCTTTTCAATAGACATAGTTTTTCTCCTTATTAAGCCACATCTTCGCCTTTTCCTCTCATCTGTCGGCTACGCCTACATCACCCACCAAGGGTAAGGCAAAAGGTTACATTAATTATAATGTAATTCTTAAATAATTTCAACACTCTTGACTTTTTTTCTGCTAAATATTACTATATTAAAAAACCTTATTGGAGATGAGGCAATGGAATTTATCATTTCTATAATGCGATATGTTGCGCCGATTGTCGCAGTGTTTATACTGCTGACCTGTATCGGCTCACTTTTTCGCAACAGGCCGCGCCTTCACTGTCTTGCAAGACTTGTTGACGTGAACGACTCCTCAATTACGGAGATTACGCATTGGGAAACCTCTATCGGCAAGAGCAGGTCAAACGACATTGTGCTGCCGTTCCCTGCAGTTGCGCGTTTTCACGCAGTTATTGCTAAAAAACGCCGCGACTGGTTAATAACCGACACATCAGAGCGCACAGGCGGCGTGCTTGTTAACGGTGAAAAGATTGACGGAAACGCTGTTATAGAAAACGGCGATATTATATCTATCGGCTCTGCTCAACTCAGGTTTGAGTGCGACGAAGCGCTTTCGGCAGAGAGCAGACAGCAGATACGCAAAACCGTTGCACAGGCGCCTGCAACCGTTGCATACGGCGTGCTTGTTGACATACACACAAAGCGCCCCGTTTATCTTAAAAGTGAGGACGTGCTTGTGGGCAGAGGGGACGACTGTGATATACAGATTATGTCGCAGACTGTAAGCCAGCACCACGCGCGTATTCACCGGACCTCGCGCGGCTGGGCTGTGAGCGACCTTGACAGCCACAACGGCACAAAACTCAACGGCAGATACATAAATCAGCCGCAACTTATTTTTGATGAAGATATGCTCACCTTCGGCGACAAGGTGTTCATTTTCTACGAGAGATAGGGGGCATAATATGAGTAAATACAAAAAAGCGCCCAGAGTTAAACCTGTTAACAACTTCCTTGTACTGTTTGTGCTGTCACTTTTTCAGGTGCTGACAGGCTACATCGCTGCGGCTTGCGGCGAGCAGTTTGAGATAAAGGCAATGCTCGCCCTGCTCTGCCTTGTGGCAACTGAGTGGGTGTACCTGATTTTCTTTTTCACGGTGTTCCACCGCAGGAATTTTGAACTTGAACTTATAGCGTTTTTCCTGTCGGGCGTGGGGCTTGTAACAATCGGCAGCGTATACCCCGAAAGTGCTTTCAAACAGTATTTTATGGTGCTTGCAGGTATAATCGCGTTCATATTCATTCAATTTCTTATGGGTCACGTTGACTTTTGTATGAAGATACGCTGGTACGTTGCAGGCGCGTCAATATTGCTGCTGCTTGTAAACATAGCAATCGCAAAAGTTACTAACGGCGCGCGCAACTGGATAACAATCGCGGGCGTTACTTTCCAGCCGAGTGAATTTGTAAAAGTTGCGTTCATCTTTGTGGGCGCGGCTACGCTTGAAAAAATACAGACTTCCAAAAACATAATTGCATACATTGTCTACTCGCTCATCTGCGTTGGCTCACTTGTAATTATCAAGGACCTCGGAACTGCGCTCATATTCTTTATGACTTTCCTTATTATCGCATTTATGAATTCGGGCGACATCAAAACGGTGGGTCTTGCAATCGCTTCCGCAGTGATGGGCGGCACAATCGTGCTGAAGTATAAATCGTACGTTATGCGCCGATTTGCGGTATACCGCCACGTTTGGGAATATCCTTACGACCAGGGTATGCAGCAGACTCGCGTGCTTGTTGGCATTGCAAGCGGCGGTCTGTTCGGCGTAGGCATAGGCAGGGGTTATGTGCGTAATGTTTTTGCCCCTGTGTCGGACAGTATTTTCGGCGTTATTTGCGAGGAATGGGGCTTCATTTTCGGTGTTATGCTCGTTATGTCGTTTGTTGCAATCGCAATTTCCGCACTGATGAATTCAATCGCGGCACGCTCAAGCGCATATGCTATAGCCGCAGTTTCAAGCGCAGGAATGTTACTGTTCCAGTGCGCGCTGAACGTTTTTGGTATCACGGATATCCTGCCGCTGACAGGCGTTACAATTCCGTTTGTAAGCCTTGGCGGTTCGTCAATGATGAGTTGCTGGGCAATACTGGCATTCATCAAGGCGTCAGATGTCAGAACTTACAACTACCTGACAAACAAACGCAAGGGAGGTGCCAAGTAGTATGAAAATGATTGCTAAACGCGGAATCTTCCTTTGGATTCTTGCGATACTTTTTACTGCAGGAATTATTTTCCTCACAGTTTCGTTTGTGAGCCACGGCTCCGAATGGGCTATGAAAAACTACAACCCGCACCTTTACCGCAACGGCGAACTTATAGGCGCAGGTACAATTTACGACTCAAACGACAAAATACTCGCACAAACTGTTGAGGGCAAACGTGTTTATGCCGAGGATAAAACTACGAGGAAGTCCACGCTGCACGTTGTAGGCGACCCTAAAAACTTTATCTCGACAGGCGTGCAAAACACCTTTGACTCAAAACTCACGGGTTATAACCTGATGCTCGGCGTTTACAACATTGAGCGCTACGGCAAAGGTAACGACCTTAAACTGACAATAAATAGCGATTTGTGCAACAGCGCATACAATCTGCTTGACGGCAGGAAAGGCACTATCGGCATTGTGAACTACAAGACGGGCGAGGTTATCTGCTCGGTAAGTTCGCCGTCATATGATGTTGAAAACGTGCCTGACAACCTTGAAACGAGCGATTACTACGAAGGCGTTTACATCAACCGCCTGCTTTCGGCTCACTATGTGCCGGGCTCAACATTCAAACTTGTCACCGCAATTTGCGCTATTGAAAATATACCCGATATATACAACAGAACATGGGTGTGCAACGGCGGTTACACGCCTAAAAAAGGCGTGACTATTGAGTGCAACTCAAACCACGGCGACTCAATTAATTTCAACGACGCGCTTGCCAAGAGTTGTAACTCGGTGTTCGCACAACTTGCAATTGAACTCGGCAGCGAAAAACTGACCGCCACTGCAAAAGAACTCGGAATCGGCTCAAAAATCACCATAAGCGGTGAGATTGACGGTTTCGGCGGCGACTTTAACGTTGACAACGCGGCGGACGACCTGCTCGGCTGGACAGGCATTGGTCAGGGTAATACGCGCATTGCGCCAATCACTATGCTGCGTATCAGCAGCGCAATCGCAAACGGCGGCAAAGCAGTTTCGTTTAACATAATTGATGACTTTGCAAACCAGGCAGGCAGAGCGCTTGACATCACTCTGCCGACCAACAAGGTTGAACTTATGAGCGCGGACGTAGCCGCTAATATGAAAAATATGATGCGCTACAACGTGCAGAGTTGGTACGGCGATGACAGTTATCCGGGACTTAACCTGTGCGCAAAAAGCGGTACGGCGCAGATTGACTCAAACGACAGCCATAACATTGCGTGGTTTACGGGCTTTATGGACGATGATTCGCACCCGTACGCATTTGTTGTTGTGGTTGAAAACGGCGGCTCGGGCAGCCAGACTGCAGGACCGATTGCTAATCAATTGTTACAGCAATTGCTGTAAAAGTAGCATCCAGTATCCAGACACCAGCATCCAGCAAGGACGGGCTTTGCCCGTACCCGATTATAATAAGCTGCACGCAGTGCCTTACAGTCTGGAATCTGGAAACTGAATTCTGGATTCTGAAAGGAAGCATATTATGCTTCCTTTCTGCATAATATCAAACAGGTGATATTATGCAGGTTATAACGTTCAAAGCAAAACCAAAAACAATACTGGGCATAACCCTTGCGGTTATAGGCATAGTGGTTATTGTGTTTACATTTTTAGCAGACCACGGCGGAAAAGCGCAGCAGACCTCTGCCGAAGTTGTAAGTTGCGCTACCGAGAAGGAACGCGCCGCTTACCTCGCTTCCCTCGGCTGGGAGTTTGACTCGACTACCGCAAAGGATATAACCATTCCCGCCTCGTTCAATCAGGTTTACGAAAACTATAACGCTCTGCAAAAAGAGCACGGGTTTGACCTTGAGCCGTACAAAGGCAAGGCGGCTACAATTTACACATACAACATAACAAATTACAAGGACGACAAAAAAGTTATTGCAAACCTACTTGTTTGCGACGGCAAACTGATTGCGGCGGATTTGTGCGACCCGTCTGCGAAAGACGGCTTTTTGACAGGGCTTACAACTAATGACGCGACTTGACAAACTTTTATCTGACAAACTGAATATCACTCGCTCGCAGGCGAAAGCGCTGATAAAAAGCGGCGCTGTCACAGTAAACGGCAGGGTTATTAATACGTCTGATTTTAAGTGCGGCGAGGGCGACAGCATAGTCGCTGACGGCAAAACGCTCGATATGCGCGAGTTCGTGTATATAATGATGAACAAGCCGCAGGGCGTTATCTGCGCGACAGACGGAAAGGGCGACAAAACTGTGCTTGACCTGCTGCCTGAGAAAATGCGCCGCAAGGGGCTGTTCCCTGCAGGCAGACTTGATAAAGACACAACAGGCTTTGTGCTGATTACAAACGACGGCGACTTTGCTCACCGCATACTGTCACCGTCAAAACACATAGCAAAAACATATATCGCTGTGCTGGACAAGCCTGCAGACGACGCCGTTATCGCTGATTTTGAAGCGGGAATGTCGCTCGGCGACGAAAAACTGCAGCCTGCTAAACTTACGGTGCTTGACGGCTGCACGGTAAAGGTTGAGATTACACAGGGCATTTACCACCAAATCAAGCGTATGTTCAAAAAGCACGGTATAACCGTACTTGAACTGAAACGAACAAAAATGGGTGTTCTTGAACTTGACGAAAACCTCGGATACGGCGAGTGCAGATATCTCACCGACAGCGAAGTTGTCAAAATCTGTCAAAAATAGTCTGACTATATAATCTTTTGGACGAAATTTGGCACACAATATATTGTGTTATTTAGGTAATTTATGCAAATACAACAACTTTTTTTAAGTTTTTTTGTGAAAAAGGTTGCAAAAACATCAAATCGATTGTATAATATTAACAATCGGCTTGATGTTTTTTTGTGCAAGTTTATTGCATATGTTAAATAACGGAGGTATGTTTATGCCTAACAGATTATTTCAGGGCGTTATAAATCAGATGAGAGATACGACTGACCGGGTTATCGGCGTTGTTGATGAAAGCGGCACAATTATCTCGTGCAGCGAACTTCCGCTTATAGGCGAAGTGCGCAAGGGCGTTATTGCCGCAGGCGTGTTTGGCGGTCAGCCGATTTGCGTTGACTCCTGCACATACAAGGCGTTTGGCGACAGCGTTCACCCTGAGTACGCAGTTTTTGTTGACGGCACAGACGAACTCAGCAGGAACTACGCTGGCATTATTGCTATCGCTCTTGAGCAGATTAAAAATAATAATGATGAAAAGTTTGACCGTTCTAACTTTGTTAAGAACGTAATACTTGATAATATTCTTCCGGGCGATATTTACATTAAATCGCGCGAACTGCATTTTAATAACGACGCGTCACGGGTTGTGTTCCTTATCAGAGTTACAAAGGACACAGACGTTTCTGTTTTTGACGTGCTGCAAAACTTCTTCCCCGACAAGTCAAAAGACTATATCATCAACATCAATGAGCGCGACATCGCTCTTATCAAAGAAGTTCGCCCCAACGTTGAGGCGAAGGACCTTGAAAAACTTGCGCAGTCAATCTGCGACACGCTTTCAACCGAGTTTTACTGCAACGCAATCGTTGGTATCGGCTCTTGCGTGACGGGCATTAAAGAACTCGCCGCTTCATTTAAAGAGGCTCAGGTTGCGCTTGAGGTCGGCAAAGTGTTTGACACGGAGCGCACAATCATCAGTTATGAAAATCTCGGCATCGCAAGACTGATTTATCAGTTGCCGACGACGCTGTGCGATATGTTCCTCAAGGAAGTTTTCAAAAAAGGCTCGATTGACTCTCTCGACCAGGAAACTCTGTTCACTATTCAGAAGTTTTTTGAAAACAACCTTAATGTCAGCGAAACTTCGCGTAAACTGTTTGTACACCGCAACACGCTTGTGTACAGACTTGAAAAAATCAAAAAACTCACAGGTCTTGACCTTCGCGAATTCGACGACGCTATCGTGTTCAAAGTAGCGCTTATGGTTAATAAATACCTCAACTCAACACCTGTTAAGTATTAAACCGCAACGCCTTCCCTTATTGCAGGGAAGGCGTTTTTGCTTATTGCTGTGTGAAGCAATTAGTTATTGAAAAGTTTTATTTATTATGCTATTATTAAAAGTATGAAAAAGGTTATAATTATCGGTGCAGGACCTGCAGGTTTAACTGCGGCGGACACCCTGCTCAAAAGCGACAAAAACGAATATGACATCACTATTCTTGAGGAGAGCGGCGACATCGGCGGTATATCAAAAACCGTAAGGTACAACGGCCACCGCATGGATATTGGCGGCCACCGCTTTTTCTCAAAAGACGAACGCGTTATGCAGTGGTGGCGCGACAAACTGCCCGTGCAGGGCGAGCCGTCGTTTGACGATAAAAAACTCGGCAGAGAAAAAAATCTCTCCCCCGGCGGTCCCGACCCTGACAAAGAGGACGAGGTTTTTCTTGTGAGGAACCGACTTTCGCGCATTTACTTCCTCGGCAAATTCTTCGACTACCCTATCTCGCTCAAACCTCAGACATTCATTAATATGGGATTTGTGCGCACGGTTAAATCAGGTTTCACCTACGCAGGCTCACTGATACACAAGCGTGAGGAAAAGAGCCTTGAGGATTTGTACATAAACCACTTCGGACGTGAACTGTACTCGCTGTTTTTTGAAGGTTATACCGAAAAACTGTGGGGCAGACACCCAAGCCAGATTGACCCGTCGTGGGGCAGACAGCGCGTTAAGGGCATTTCAGTAACCGAGGTTGTACGCAACGCTATGGCAAAGGTACTCGGCAAGGACAAAAAGTCTGACGAAACCTCGCTTATAGAAGAATTCAACTACCCGAAATACGGACCCGGTCAACTTTGGGAAAAGGTTGCAGACGATGTAACAAACGGCGGTGCAAAACTTATAAAGCACGCAAAGGCGGTAGGAATAAGCGGCGGCGACGGCAAACTTACATCTGTAACTTACGAAAAAGACGGTGGAAAAATCACCGCTGAGGCTGATATAGTTATGTCCACAATGCCTGTCAAAGACCTTGTTGAAGCAATGGAATTTGACGTACCCGGCGATATTCAGCGCATTGCGGGCGGACTGCCTTACCGCGACTTTGTAACAGTCGGTCTGCTTGTTGACAAACTCAAAGTCAAAAATGAAACCGACATCAAAACGCTCGGTA
>ONXZ01000200.1 GCA_900321905.1 uncultured Eubacteriales bacterium | reverse complement strand
TTTTGATATCTTTGTTTTCGTCTTAATCTTAAGGCACCTTGAACACCTTGTTACGGCAGTTCCGTTTTCAAAGTGTGTGGCGGCAATAACGCTTTTGGTGTAATTGTGCCCTAACGGCTCAACAAAATCGCCGTTATATGTTGACGAGCAGTTTTGGCAAATGTATGTGGTGTAGCCCGAGGTTGTACAAGTGGCTTTGACAACGCAGTCAACATCAAAATCGTGTCCCGTTGCGTTGATGCTTTTCTCACTTGTTTCGCCGCAGGTTACGCATTTGTATTTAATAATACCGTTTTCCGTGCAGGTCGGGTCGGTTTTTTCCGCAACCGCCATATTGTGACCTGTAGGGTTGGTGTAATCGCCTCTCATAGTAGACGGACATCTGCTGCACTGATATATGGTATATCCCGATTCTGTGCAGGCGGGCGGAATTATTCGCAGGGGCTTATAGTCATGCCCCAGCGGATTAACGTAGTTATCCTTGTACTGAATACCGCAGATTTTGCACTCAAACAGTGTGTAGCCGCGTTCCGTACAGGTAGGTTCAATTACCTCGCCGGAATAATCGTGCAGATATGAATTGATGTCGCTTTCAGTGTCTTCAGTGTGAAAAGGCACAAAAGTGACTTTAACCTTATCGCTTGCAATATTATTCACAAATTCTTCGGCAGTTGAACCGTAATAACCGTTAACGTCAAAGGTGTAACCTGACGAATACAGATTTGCATATTTACATGTCAGCGCTATGTTACAATCCTTGTTAAGGAACGTCAAAGACTTTGTTCTGGACGGAATGTCGCCCTCTACATATGTAACGCTTTTCGGGAACACCCACTCGGTTATATAATGACTTCCCGCCTCGAAAGGATTTTTAATAACCTTTGCGCCGTTGAAATCAATCGCCTTGATGCTGTTGCCTGCAAAGGCTTTATTCTCAACGGTTTCAACACCGTCAGGCACACGGAAAGTGTTAAGCTGCATTGCCCCCGGAACACAGTACAGGATTTTTTTATCTTTGCTGAGAAGCAGGTTTTCCTCACCGCACAGCTCGTTATTGTCAGCAGATACGGTTATTTCTTTCAGAGTGCTACTGTTCCATGATGAACAGGCGGACGCTTTCATTCCGGCACCTATGTGAATTTTTGTGTATACGGCATTGTCTTTCAGAATATTCGACCCGATTTGAGTAACGCTGTCAGGGAAAATGAATTCCGTGATTTTTGTGCCCGAAAAGGCGCTACTGCCAATCTTTGTCAGTGAATCAGGCAACCCGATATGTTTTATAAGAGGGTATCCGTAGTCGGCGGAGCTTGAGGCACTGTAGTTTTGATGAAATCTGAATGCATAATCCCCTATTTCGGTAATGCCGTCTTTTACAACAAAGGTTTCTCCCTGAAAGAACTCGGGGCAAAAGCAGAGTTTTTTCATATCCTTGCTGTATATTACACCGTCCTCCGAAGTATAAACTTCGTTATCCGGTGATACAACATATTTTTCACATTTAACGCAGCCGTAAAAAGCGTTCGTCCTGATTTCCGTTACCGTTTTGGGGAAATGAATTTCTTTGACAACGCCCTTGTACTCAAAGGACAGGTTCCCTATTACGGTTACTTTGTGACCGTTGTATTCTTCGGGAATTTCGACAATCTCCTCATCGCCCTTGTACTCACTGAGCATCAGATTGCCATTAGCGTCAACGGTCTTAAAGTCAAAAAGAGAGTCCTCCGACGCCTGATACACATTGCCAGGGAGGGTAAGATATAAAGTTAAGAATAATACTGCGCAAAACAGTGATATTGTTCTTTTCATTGAGTCTCCTATACATTAATTGTGATTTGTCACTGATACAAATAAATATTATCATATGACCCACAATAATTCAACTTTTATTTCATCTTAAGAAACAAAATGCGCAGAGATAAACAAAGGTGAAAGAGGTCTGTCATTCAGCAGATAAGCAAGGATTGATTTAATTGCCGCACTTTTTCAAAAGTGTTTACAGCTCTGCTCCCATAAGTATCACTTCGGTTTCTTTTTTGAAGCCGTGTTTTTCATAGAATTCCGGTAGGAAGCCGTCGCCCTGTGTTATCAGGTTAACGCCCTTAATGCCGCGTTTTTTCATTTCCACAAGGCAGGCTTCAAGCAGCTTTGTTGCAATGCCTTGTCCTTGATAATCGGGGTGAACGGCAAGGTCGTTGATTTCAAACATTCTGCCCCAATGAAACAGCATGGAGCTTCCGAGAATAAAGCCCGCCACCTTGCCGTCAACAAGGTACTCAAGCCCATAGGACTGCTTCGATTCCATGATCTCTTTAATATGAATCTCGGCATCATCCGCCTTCCAGTTATCGTTCCACGGCTCGCCCGAAAATGCTGCTGCATAAATAATACCGTATTCCGTGATGTGTTCTGTCGTACATTCTTTAATCATAATTTCTCCTTCGGTTTTTCCAATCAGGCTAACAATTTTCGTATCATTTGCACCCGTGCTCGCCGCAGGTATGACCTTTGCCGTGCTCATGGCCGTGGTGGTCACATTGAACAGCCTGCTTTTCAATTTTGCCTGCAAGAAATGCAAGCAAAACGCTGTCGGCTGCGCCGGCGTTACCTGCATACACCTCAATACCGTTTTCGGCAAGCGCGTCCTGCGCACCCTGACCGATACCGCCGCAGATAAGCACGTCAGCGCCGTTGTCTTTCAGAATCTCCGCAAGAGCGCCGTGTCCCTGTCCGTCGGTTGATTTAACCTCGGCGGCAACGATGTCGCCCCATTCGTCCGTTTCGTAATACTTAAATGCTTCAGACCTTCCGAAGTGCTGAAACACCATTCCGTTTTCGTAAGCTACTGCAATTTTCATTTTATGCTTCCTTTCAGTGTCTAATCCTTTGCAAGGAGTTTTAATCCGACAATTCCGATTACAATCATCATAACACAAATTACCTGCGGAGTCGACAGCTTTTCGTGAAAAAGAAATACGCCCAATACCGACTCCCGTAATAACAGATGGAATCACAACCGAAAACCCTTCAGAAAACTTCATAGCGACTGCCCAGGTGATTTCCAAAACACCTGCAAGTAAAAGGTAAACCCACTTCATAATTAACCTCCAAAAAAACACGTCATTTCCTTACCTGCTAAGACCTGACGGTAAAGAAATGACGTTGTTCCCGCTACTCGGTAGCAGCGGGCGTCTGCTTTAATTTTTCACAATTATACCAAACGAGGCTTTCAATGTCAACATTCATCTGCGCTGAAAATTGAGCGTGATTTCACGCAAATCGGGTTTCCGTCAAAGGCATCATATAGTTACCGGATTATTCTTTTCTGCAGACACAAAATCTGCAGGACAAGATTTAACGATGTTCAAGCAAGACGGCGTGAGCTATGCCGGGGATGGGCTGTCCCTGCTTTGTTGAAGTCGGGCTCATAAGCGCACCGGTTGCAACAAAAAGCACCTTGTGCAAATCGCCTTTGCGCATACGCTTCAGGATGTGCGAGCACAGCACGGACGCGCTGCAGCCGCAGCCGGAACCTCCCGAGTTAACATCCTGTTTTTTGAGGTCAAAAATCATCAGCCCGCAATCGTTGTGCACGCTCTCTATATTGCGGTGGTACTCAATCTCGAGCAGTTCGTACAGCAGTTCCGTGCCGGTATAACCCAAGTCACCTGTAAGTATCAGGTCATAGTCCTCCGCACTTGTTTGGGTATCAGCCAAAAAATCATTTATAGTCCTCGCCGCAGCAGGTGCCATTGTCAAGATTAGACGATATTTTTGTGCACTTTACCAAATATTGTCAACAGAATTTGTGCAATTACGACAAATTCAAAAATTTTGCCCTAAATTTGTCCAAAATTTACGCAAATATTGTCTATTATCTGCGCTTTTGGTCTTTTACTGACAACAGCCTATACAAAAACGCCCGAAACCGTTGCTACAACTGCGTTTCCGGCGTTTTTCTCTGCTCAAAAGGTTACAATTTGTAATATTTGAAATTGGCACATATATACGAATGGTACAAAAAACAGTACTATTATTCAAATATATATCATCAATTCAATCTTATATCCTATTGACTTAAACACATTTGTTCCGATATTCAATCTAAAATCTGATAGTAGTTGGAGAAGTTGCCGAGTTTTTGGTCGAATTTATTTTTGCTGATTTGCGTTGGTACTGCTATGGGATAGTTGCCCGTAAAGCAGCCGTCGCAGAAGCAGACGCTTGCGCCCTCTGCGATTTTATGCGTTGCATCCACTGACAGATAGCCGAGCGAATCCACGCCGATTACCTTTGCAATTTCCTCTACCGTATCATACTGACAGGCAATCAGGTTATCGCTGCTGTCAATATCCGTACCAAAATAACAGGCGTTTTTAAAGGGTGGAGCGGACACGCGCATATGCACTTCTTTCGCGCCTGCATCTCGCAGAAGTTTCACTATTCTTGCGCAGGTTGTTCCCCTGACGATAGAATCGTCAATCATAATCACCCGCTTACCTTTGATGTTTTCCCTGATAACATTGAGTTTTATTCTTACGGCATCCTCCCTTTGCGACTGCGAGGGCTGAATAAAGCTTCTGCCGATATAGCGGTTTTTAATAAAGCCGATGCCGTACGGTATACCGCTTTCTCTTGCATAGCCGAGCGCCGCATCAATCCCCGAATCAGGAACGCCGATGACGATATCTGCGCTGACAGGGTGCTCCTTTGCAAGAAAGGCGCCTGCTCTCATTCTCGCCTGTTGCACCGAAACGCCGTCAATCACGGAATCAGGACGGGCGAAATAAATATATTCAAACACGCAAATGCTGCTTCTTTCTTTTGGGTTGCAATGTGTTTTGACAGACTTAATACCTTCATCAGAAATCACCACAATTTCTCCCGGAAGAATATCTCTTATAAACGAAGCTCCGACAGTATCAAGCGCGCAGGATTCGCTGCTCACGCAGTAAGCGCCGTCAGCAGTTTTGCCAAGACAAAGCGGACGAAAGCCGTTCGGGTCACGAAATGCAATCATCTTTGTTGCCGTCATTAACACGCAGGAATAAGCGCCCTTAATCACGCGCATTGTCTGCTCCACTGCTTCCTCGGTGCTTTTACATTTTAAGCGGTTGGAAACAATGGAATAGGCAATTGCCTCCGTATCGGATGTCCCGTGAAAGATACCGCCCGACAATTCAAATTGCTTTCTTATTTCGTCTGCGTTAATCAAATTTCCGTTATGAGCAAGCGCAAGATTGCCCTTGATATGACGGATAACAAGCGGCTGAATATTGCCCATATCCTTGCCGCCCGTTGTGGAATAGCGCACATGACCGAGCGCCATATTACCACTGCCGAGTGAGTTGAGGCGTTCCTCTGTAAACACATCAGGCACTAAGCCGTTACCTTTATAATGCGAGAAAACGCCGTCGTCGTTTACGGCAATACCGCAAGCCTCCTGCCCTCTGTGCTGAAGAGCATAGAGAGCAAGATATACCGTTTGCGCCGCCTCGCAGGTCTTGTTTTCAAAGACGCCGAACACGCCGCATTCTTCGTGTAATGAGTTGAACATAAGCGCTCCTTAATTCGGGGTATAGAGATTTGCATACGGTCTGGAGGTAATGGGCGTTAACTTTTTAAATGGCTTACTCATTATCTCATCAAAGTCCTCTTCAAAGTATTTGCAATACTTTTTTACATAGGAAGCAAGCTCCTTTTTATCCTCATCCGTAAGACTTGAAACTCTGATATTCGGTGAAAGGTTTTCTCTCGGTATACTGCCCCTGACAAAAATTTTGCCGCCGTGCATACCCGAAGCGCAGTGCGTACCGAACAGCTTTTCGCCTCTTTTCAGGTTGAGCCCAAGGAGGACGATTGTGCCGCCCGCCATATATTCGCCGAGAAAGGAGCCTGCATTCTGCCCGATAACGAGCACGGGCTTCATCCCCCGAAATTCCTTCATATGAATACCGCCGCGGCAGCAGACATTATCGCGGATATAAATCTGACCGTCACGCATACCGTAGCCGAGCGCATCGCCTGTATGACCGTGAACAATGATTTCACCGCCGCCCATTGTATTGCCGACAGCGTCCTGACCGTGACCGTAAAGAATGATTCTTCCGCCGTT
>ONXZ01000253.1 GCA_900321905.1 uncultured Eubacteriales bacterium | reverse complement strand
ATTGCCGCAACAACAGTTGAGAACTACAGAAAACTCAAAGAAGCAGGAATCGGCACATATATTCTGTTCCAGGAAACGTATAACAAAAAGAATTATGAAATTCTGCACCCAACAGGACCTAAGCACAATTACGATTATCACACAGAGGCTATGGACAGGGCAATGGAAGGCGGCATTGACGATGTTGGTATCGGAGTTTTATTTGGTCTTGACAACTACCAGTACGAATTTGCCGGACTTCTTATGCATGCAGAACATCTTGAGGCTGTTCACGGCGTAGGTCCGCACACCATAAGCGTTCCGCGTGTTAAACACGCTGATGATATTGACCCTGACGAGTTTGACAACTCGCTCAGCGACGATATGTTCTGCAAAATTGCGGCTGTAATCAGAATTGCCGTGCCTTACACGGGAATGATTATCTCCACCCGTGAAAATCAAGAAGTACGCGAAAAGATAATCCGCCTCGGTGTTAGCCAGATTAGCGGTGCTTCAAGGACTTCTGTCGGCGGTTACACTGAAAAAGAACGTCCGCACGACACAGAGCAGTTTGACGTATCAGATAACAGGACGCTCGATGAAGTTGTCAACTGGCTTATGCGCAATGATTATATTCCATCCTTCTGCACGGCTTGCTACCGTGAAGGCAGAACAGGCGACAGATTTATGGCGCTGTGTAAATCAGGTCAGATTCAAAACTGCTGTCACCCGAATGCACTGATGACGCTTAAAGAGTTCCTGATGGACTACGCAAGCGAGGACACAAAGAAAATCGGCGAAGCAATGATTGAAAAAGAGATTGCAAATATTCCGAAAGAAAAAGTACAACAAATTGTAAGAGAACGCCTTGTAAAAATTGAGCAAGGCGACAGAGATTTCAGATTTTAGGTGTAAATATGGGACTTAACGAAACCCCTATGGCTGAGCGGATTCACATCGGATTTTTCGGTTTGCGAAACGCAGGCAAGAGTTCCCTTGTTAACCGCATTGCAAATCAGGACGTATCTGTTGTAAGCGACGTTAAAGGCACTACAACCGACCCTGTTCGTAAGACGATGGAACTACTGCCACTCGGCGCAGTTGTGATAATTGACACTCCCGGTTACGACGACGAGGGCGCGCTCGGTAAACTGCGAGTTGAAACCACTAAAAAGGTGCTTGAAAGTTGTGATATTGCTGTTTTAGTTAGCGAAAACAAAACGTTATCCCCTGTCGAAAACGAACTTGTAGATATCTTCAAAAGCAAAAAAACACCGTTTATAATTGCTCACAACAAGAGCGACACAAACGGATTTGAACAAAATACTAAAACGGATATTTACGTCAGTGCAGCAGATGGCAGAGGCATTGAGGAACTAAAAGAAGCAATCGGCAAGAATCTTGATATAAAGCAAAAAGAAGTCAGGCTTGTTGCCGATTTCATCAGTAAAAACGACACGGTTATTCTTGTTACTCCGATTGACGCGTCTGCGCCTAAAGGACGTATGATTCTTCCGCAGCAACAGGCAATACGCGACATAATTGACGCCGGTGCTGTTGCAGTTGTAACTCAAGTTGAGCAACTTGCAAAAGCGATTGAAAATCTGAAAAGCCCCCCTGCCCTTGTCATAACCGATTCGCAGGCATTTAAAGAAGTTGCTAAAATTGTGCCTGACGAGATACCGCTGACTTCATTTTCAATTTTGCTTGCAAGGTATAAAGGATTTCTTGACATCGCAGTTGAGGGCGCACATACTATTGACTCGCTCAAAAACGGTGCAAAAATTCTTGTGAGCGAAGGTTGCACACACCACAGACAGTGTGAAGATATAGGCACTGTAAAACTTCCGAAACTGATGAAGAAGTACACCGGCAAGGAACTTGATTTTGCATTTTCATCCGGACACGGTTTCCCCGATAATCTTGCTGAATTTGACCTTGTGCTACACTGCGGCGCATGCATGCTCGGCGACAAAGAGGTTATGGCGCGCATGAGCAAATCACAAGAAGCAGGTGTGCCGATTACAAACTATGGCACGGCAATCGCCCATATGAACGGAATACTTGACAGAAGCATAAAAATAATATACTCATAAGAAAAACCCGAGGTTTTTGAACTGCCCCAAGTTGTGCAGACAGTACAAAAAAACGACTTGATGTAGAGTATTAAGTTTTAAGCAACGAACTGACATCTTTGTTCCAAGGGTGTC
>ONXZ01000092.1 GCA_900321905.1 uncultured Eubacteriales bacterium | reverse complement strand
AGTACAAAACTATCGGCAATATGTTCTACACACTTCAAAACGCAACACTTGCCGCAGATACAAAGAACGATTTATCGGACGAAACGCTCGACAAACTGCGTGCAAAAATAGTTCGCGAAACGCTATAGCGTTTCGCAGACTCGAGGAATTCGCTGCGCTCATAAGGAGCGTGCTGCGCACGCAAGACTCAAGGTTTATAAACCAAATATATAATGGGTACGGGCAACGCCCGTCCACTCTCTTGAGCCTTGAGCCTTTTGCCCGCAGGGCAATCCTTGAGCCTGAATTTACGACAGAAAGGAGTAATGACTTATGTACAAATTCAACTCTTTCACCCAAAAAGCAAACGAGGTGCTTAACCTCGCAATCAAGTCTGCTGAAGAATACGGACATAATTATATCGGCAGCGAACACATATTAATCGGTCTGCTTCGCGAAGGCACAGGCGTTGCGGCAAGCGTGCTTGACGACAAAGGCGTTTACTTTGACGATGTGGACAATCTTATCAAAACACAAATCGGCACAGGCAACCCTACGCGCCTTACTCCTGAAGATTTTACCCCGCGCTCAAAGCGAATTATTGAACTGTCGTTTCAGATTGCAAGGGGTATGACCCACTCCTTTGTCGGCACTGAGCATCTGCTCATCTCGCTTATTAAGGAAACCGATTCATACGCCGTTAAGTTCCTTAACGAACTCGGCGTTGACGAAAACGCGCTGCTTGAAGATTTGGTTGAAACACTCTCAAGCGGTGAAACCGACACGGGCAGAAACGCCAAAACAGGCAAGAAGGGCAAGAGCAAAACTCCGACGCTTGACGAGTTCGGCCACGACCTGACAGCCGAGGCTAAAGAGGGCAAAATTGACCCTGTAATCGGCAGAGAAAACGAGATTAAAAGAGTTGTTCAGATTCTCTCGCGCCGCAACAAGAATAACCCTTGTCTTATCGGCGAGCCGGGCGTAGGCAAAACCGCAATCGCAGAGGGTCTTGCGCTCAAAATCGTTCAGGACGAAGTGCCTGAAATGCTGCGCGACAAAAAGATTGTTGCGCTCGACCTCACCTCAATGGTAGCGGGTACAAAGTACCGCGGCGACTTTGAGGAACGTATCAAAAAAGCGATGGACGAGGTCAAGGCGGCAAAAGACGTAATCCTCTTTATTGACGAGGTGCATACCATTATGGGCGCAGGCGCGGCAGAGGGTGCAGTTGACGCTGCAAACATACTCAAACCGTCGCTCGCAAGGGGCGAACTGCAGGTTATCGGCGCAACTACAATAGACGAATACCGCAAGAATATCGAAAAAGACGCAGCGCTTGAAAGACGTTTTCAGCCTGTAATGGTCGGCGAGCCGACAGAGGAGGAAACTGTCGAAATTCTGCGCGGTCTGCGCGACAGGTACGAAGCGCACCACAAGGTTAAAATCACCGATGAAGCGATTGAAAACGCTGTCAAGATGTCGTCACGCTATATTGCTGACAGATTTTTGCCTGACAAGGCTATCGACCTTATCGACGAGGCGGCTTCCGTTGTAAGGCTCAAGACCTACACAATGCCGCAAAACCTCAAAGATATGGAGGACGAAATCAAACGCCTTGAACAGGAAAAACAGTCCGCTATCACAGCGCAGGACTTTGAGTCTGCAGCAAAATTCCGCGACAAGCAGAGCAGCCTGCAGGAACTCCTGAAAGATGAAAAAGAAAAGTGGCGCAACTCCTCGTCACACGAGGTGAAGTCCGTTACAACAGACGAGATTGCAGCGGTAGTTTCGTCGTGGACGGGTATCCCCGTTAACCAACTCACCAAAGAGGAAAGCGAGCGCCTGCTCGATATGGAGAACATTCTCCACAAGCGTATTGTCGGTCAGGACAAGGCGGTATCCGCTATCTCAAAGGCTATCCGCCGCGGCAGGGTAGGACTTAAAAATCCTAACAGACCTATCGGCTCGTTTATCTTCCTCGGCCCTACGGGCGTTGGTAAAACCGAACTCTGCAAAACTCTTGCGGAAGCGATGTTCGGCGATGAAAACGCTATTATCAAACTCGATATGTCCGAGTATATGGAAAAGCATACCGTGTCTAAACTTATCGGTTCGCCTCCGGGCTATGTCGGTTTTGACGAGGGCGGTCAACTTACGGAAAAAATCCGCCGCAAGCCTTACAGCGTAGTTCTGTTTGACGAGATTGAAAAGGCGCACCCCGATGTGTTCAATATGCTCCTGCAAATTCTTGAGGACGGTGTTCTTACCGACTCGCAGGGCAGACAGGTGTCGTTTAAAAATGCGATTATCATTATGACATCTAACGTCGGCGCTACTAAACTCACAGACGGCACGCAGGCACTCGGTTTCGGTGGCGATGAGGGCGACAAAAACAAAACTATTGAAGAACTTGTTATGCCTGACCTCAAGCGTACTTTCAAGCCGGAATTCCTTAACAGGCTTGATGAAATTATCGTGTTCACTCAACTCGAAAAGGACGATATCGAAGAGATTGCACGCCGTATGCTTGCAACTCTCAAAAAACGTCTTAAAGATATGGACATTGATATTGAGTTCAGCGACAGCGCAATTTCCGCACTTGCAGACGCCGGTTTTGACAAAACCTACGGCGCGAGACCGTTGCGCAGGGCGATTCAGTCAAAAATCGAGGACCCTATCAGCGAACTCATCCTTGAGGAAAAAATCAAACCTAACACAACGTGCAAGGTTGATTACACAGACGGCAAGTTCACATTCAACTAAACAAATAGCGGCTCTCCCGTAAAAAGGAGAGCCGTTTTTGATAATATAATCGGGTGCCGATTTCTGTCGGCGGGAGGTTTTTAATAGTTTTCTTCGCGGATTTCAAAGAAACTTTGCGGATGTGCGCAGACAGGGCAAACCTGCGGAGCCTTTGTTCCTACAACGATATGGCCGCAGTTTCTGCCTTCCCAGACCTTAACCTCGCTCTTTTCAAAAACCTCGTTCATCTGAATGTTTTTAAGCAAAGCGCGGTATCTTTCCTCGTGAGCCTTTTCGATTGCCGCAACCATTCTGAATTTTGCTGCAAGTGCTTTGAAGCCTTCCTCCTCTGCGGTTTTTGCAAATTCGTCGTACATATCGGTCCACTCATAGTTTTCGCCGTCAGCCGCCGCTTCAAGGTTTTCCGGCGTTGAGCCGATTCCGTTAAGTTCCTTGAACCACATTTTTGCGTGTTCCTTTTCATTGTCGGCAGTTTTCAGGAAGAGGGCGGAAATCTGCTCGTAACCCTCTTTTTTAGCGACAGAAGCAAAGTAGGTGTATTTGTTTCTTGCCTGGCTTTCTCCAGCAAAGGCTGCTTCGAGATTCTTTTCTGTTTGTGTTCCTGTATAGGGATTTGTTTTGCTTGCCATAAATTTTACCTCCGAAATTATATTTTTTATATATTTTTTTGTGTTTGTATGTATTTTACCACATTTTAGATTGTTTATCAACTTTTTGTTTTTTTGCACTGAAAAATATGACGTTGCCAAAAACCGCAGACTTACTGAATCAATGCGGTATTTGGCTTTTATTTTTTATATAAAATCATTGACATACACTCTGTACAGTTGTAAAATATAATGGTAAATATTTGTATTCAGAAAAAGGAGTGGATTATTTTGAACGAATACATTGAAAGCGTAATCGCAAGAGTCGAAAAACGCGATAGCGAAAAGCCGGAATTTATCCAGTGTGTTAAAGAGGTTCTTCGCTCACTTGAGGGCGTAGTTGCTGAAAATCCGGCACTTGAGGAAAACGATATCCTCGGCAGAATGGTTGAGCCTGAAAGGTTCATCTGTTTCCGCGTTGCATGGGTTGACGACAACGGCAAAACACAGGTTAACAGAGGTTTCCGTGTTCAGTTTAACTCTGCTATCGGTCCTTACAAGGGCGGACTTCGTTTCCACCCGACAGTAAATGCTTCAATTATGTACTTCCTCGGCTTTGAGCAGACTTTCAAGAACTCACTTACAGGTCTGCCGATGGGCGGCGGCAAGGGCGGCTCTGACTTCGACCCTCGCGGCAGAAGCAACGGCGAAATTATGCGTTTCTGCCAGGCGTTTATGACAGAACTTCAGCGCCACATCGGTCCTGATGTTGACGTTCCTGCAGGCGACATCGGCGTAGGCGGCAGAGAAATCGGCTACCTCTTCGGTCAGTACAAGAGAATCCGTGACGCTTATCAGAACGGCGTTCTCACAGGTAAAGGTCTTACATACGGCGGTTCTCTTATCCGTCCTGAGGCTACAGGCTACGGCGCAGTTTACTATGCTTGCGAAGTATTTAAGCACGAAAATGACGATATCAAGGGCAAGACATTTGCTCTTTCAGGTTTCGGCAACGTTGCATGGGGCGCAGCAAAGAAGATTGCTGAACTCGGCGGCAAGGCTGTTACAATTTCCGGTCCTGACGGATACGTTTACGACCCGGACGGTATCGTAACTGACGAAAAGATTAATTACCTTCTTGAAATGCGTGCTTCAGGCAGAGATAAGGCTCAGGATTATGCAGACAAGTTCGGCTGCGAATTCCACGCAGGTGAAAAGCCCTGGGGCGTTAAAGTTGACGTTGCTATGCCTTGCGCTACTCAGAACGAAGTAACTCTCGACGAGGCTAAAAAGATTATCGCTAACGGCACAAAATACTACATTGAGGTTGCAAATATGCCTACTACTGAGGAAGCATTTGACCTCTTTATGGAAACTGAGGGCGTTATCATCGCACCTTCAAAGGCAGTTAACGCAGGCGGCGTTTGCGTATCGGGTCTTGAGATGAGCCAGAACTCGCAAAGACTCCGCTGGACTGCAGAGGAAGTTGATGAAAGACTCCACAACGCTATGATTGAAATTCACAAGATTTCAATGGAAGCAGCAGACCGTTACGGTATGGGCTACAACCTTGTTGCAGGCGCTAACATCGCAGGCTTTGAAAAGGTTGCACAGGCTATGCTCGAACAGGGTATTTATTAATAACAAAAATGCTTCCCGATTGGGGCACCCGTCATAAAGAAGTTAATAAAAATAAGCCTTCCCCTTGAGGGGAAGGTGGATTGCCGAAGGTAAGACGGATGAGGTGTAAGCTTTAAATGTTCTTGATTATTTCCACCTCATCAGTTTCGCTTCGCTCAACAGCTTCCCCTCAAGGGGAAGCCTTTTTCTTTTCCGAATTTGTCATTACAAATTCTATGCTCGCTGTAGTATGTGACACACTGTTGCATTATTTGTTTTCTTTGATATAATAAAATTCTAAATAAAACTCATAGAAAACTTTAAGGAACATATATGAAAGACTTTGTTATATTAGATGACCTTTTAGCAGAATTAGAAAAGTGTCATACACAAAAAGATTTAGATAAATTTATTAAAAAGCATAGAGATGTGCAAATGATTGGCGATTTAATCATCAATGCTGCTGAGGACAAAATTAAAGACGGAGAATACGATACAGGCATACTGTATATTCTTTCAGCTTACGAATCCAAATACCTTAATGTTTATGACGATGTTACAATATATCTTCGCCTTGCCGAGTATTATATTGAAAACGGTGAATATAAAACTTTTGAACTACCGGCGAAAAAATACATCGATTATAAAACACTTCAACAGGAAGCTTGGAAAACACCGGAAGATCGAGAAGTCGAGAAAGAAATGAAGCAACTTGGATTTTCTTATGTCAAAGATGTAAAAGAAGGTGATAACTTTTGAATGATTTGCTGACAATTAAAGAACTTAAACAGCGTTACCACTGTTCAAATGATAAGATTTATGAACTCCTAAATCGCGAAGACTTCCCAGCATTTCGTTTGAGCGACGCACCTAAATCACGCTGGTACATCCGCGCTGACGATCTGGATAAATGGGAAAGACAGCGCTGTAAACAAAAATATCTGTAATAGGCAATCGCCCGAATCATCTGAAGACTCGGGCGATATTTTTATGCGTATCGAATGGTTTGAATATCATTGATTTCGCTTTGCATATCCTTTTTTAAATTGCGAATATCAATGTCATTTTGC
>ONXZ01000003.1 GCA_900321905.1 uncultured Eubacteriales bacterium | reverse complement strand
AAGTCAGCGATGTTGACGAAACTCTGCCTGACGGCGTTACACCGAGCGAGGCGGTAATGTATCTGTCAAAAATAAAGGCGCGTCCGTTTGCCTCTGACGGCGACACGGTAATAGGTGCCGACACGGTGGTTGCCATTGACGGCAAAATACTCGGAAAACCCGCTGATAAAGCCGATGCAGCGGCTATGCTGGGTGAACTAAGCGGCAAAACTCACAGCGTTTTTACAGGCGTTACAGTAATCAAAAACGGTGCGGAACATACTTTTTACTGCGAAACAAAGGTTGAGTTTTATCCACTGACTGATGATGAAATTGAACGTTACATTGCTACAGGCGAGCCGCTTGACAAGGCAGGAGCATATGGCATACAGGGCTACGGCTCGCTGCTCGTAAAAGGCATTGAGGGCGACTATTTTAATGTTGTCGGACTACCTGTCAGCAGGCTATGCCGACTGCTAACAGACATTTGACGTTTACTTGTCTAATTTGCTGATTTGTTAAAAAAATTATTGAATTTTTACCCTTTTTGTGTTAAAATTACATTGAGGCAAATCGCAAATACAAATCTTTACCTGGAAGGAGAAGTGTTATGGCAGCAGATTTACATTGTCACACAAAACTCAGCGACGGTTCTGTCGGAATTGAAGATCTTATAGTTATAGCACATAAAAGCGGAGTAGACACGATTGCCATAACAGACCACGACTGCATTGCAGGCACTGTCCGTGGGCAGGTTATCGGCAAACGTTACGGAGTCACGGTTATACCGGGGGTTGAACTTTCGGCTTTTGACAGCGACGCAGGCAAGAACGTGCATATTCTTGCGTACCTTGCAGACGCACCTGACAGACTTGAGGGCATATGCAAACGCACCTCGGTTGCTCGCAAACGCGCAGGCCAGATTATGATGCTTAAAGTCGCGGCACGCTTCCCGATTACAAGCGATTTCATTATTTCGCACGCAAGCGGCTCAACAAACCTGTACAGGCAGCACATTATGCATGCGCTGATGGACGCAGGCTACACTGACGAGATTTTCGGAGACTTGTTTAATACCTTATTTTCGGAGGATAGCGAGTCAAACGTCCTTGCACCGACAAAATATCCGACTGTGAAGGAAGTTATTGATGAAGTTCACGGCGCAGGCGGTATTGCAGTCTTGGCATACCCTGCAAAGTTTAACAATTTTGACGAGATTGAAACTTATGTTGATATGGGGCTTGACGGTATTGAGGTCTGGTCGCCATACAATTCTGAAGAGCAGATTAAAACCCTGAGCGCTCTGTGTAAAAAGCATAAGTTACTTATGACAGGCGGCTCGGATTTTCACGGCATATACGGCGAGCATACTGTAACTGTCGGCTCGTACACCACGCCGCAGGAACATCTTGACAAATTGCTCGGCTATAAGGCTAAGAAAAAAAGAGCGGCGCGCCGCAAAGAGCGCGAAGCCGCTAAAAAAGAAGAAGCATAATTAAACGGCAAGGCTTACGCCTTGCCGTTATTCTGTCTGCTACATTAATATCCAAGTATCTTTTTTGAACGAAACGTATTTACCGGTGTCGTAATTGTATTTATAGATAAACGCATTTGCTACATAAAATGACGTTCTTTCAACATAAATATAATAATTGTAGTTTCCGAGTTTCAAATAACAGTTCATTATATTATTCTTTATAATAGAACAAGTTGAATCGTCCGTATAGCCGTCTGCATAATAATTGGTTATTAAATATCCGTCTGACTTTGTCATATATACTTCCGGATAAACCGTATAGCCTAAGTATTTGCTGAATTCCGAAGTAAGATAGTTAGAACGCCATGCGCCATAAAGGAAATTATCCTCAAATTTTTTCTGCGAATTCTTTTTGTAATCAGTATATCTAGTGTACATAGTGTGATAAGTACCATAATTGTCTTTTTCCGCTACATAAATCATAGCAGAATCCTGATAACACTTTATACTGTACAACATACCCGTTGCCTTAAAGGTAACGGTGTTGTTTTTGCCTTTTTTGTATGACACTGTCTGCTTTTTATCAATAACATTTGTCATTCGTCTTACGGCTACTTTGCCCTTGCCGTTGAATTTTAGTATTGTTACACCGTCAGTACCCATATAAAATTCGCTGTTAACCCAAGAGCCTTTGAGTTTTTTATCAACATTAAAAACAGTTTTAGCCTTAACGGTCTTTGTATAAGCACTGGCTTTTCTGCCTTTTTTGGTAGCACGAACGCGGAAATAGTAAACCTTTTTTGCGGCGAGTTTTTTAACTGTAGCCTTATTAGCGGAAACAGTAACCTTTTTTGCTTTTTTAAACTTCTTGTTTGTACTGTACTGAACCGTGTATTTTGCCGCGCCCTTGACTTTGTTCCAATTAAGGCTCACGCTGCTTGTAGTGGTCATAGCAACCTGCAACTTCTTCGGCGTTGCAAGCCTTGACGCAGCAAGCGCAGTCATAGGCGTAAGCATACTGACTGCAAGTATACAGCATATTAAAACTTTAATTATGCGTTTCATTTAACAAACTCCTTTGCGACTTTGACAATGTTTTCTGACGAAAGACCGAATTGCTTGAGCAAATCCTTTGCAGGTCCCGAATGACCGAACTCGTCGTTCACGCCGATGCGCTTGACGGGAGTCGGGCATTTTTCAGCGAGAGCCGCGCAGACAGCCTCGCCAAGACCGCCGATGATGTTATGCTCCTCAACCGTGATAACCTTGCCGGTTTTCTTTGCGGAAGCGGCAATCAAATCAACGTCAAGCGGCTTGATTGTTGCGATATTGATAACTTCAGCGCTGATACCGTCAGTCCCCAGTTGTTCTGCGGCGCTGATAGCCTCGGCAACCATAAGACCGTTTGCAACGATTGTAACGTCCGTACCCTCGCAGATAACCTCGCCTTTGCCGATTTCAAACTTATAATTATCATCGTGGAACACAGGCACTGCAAGTCTGCCGAAGCGCAGATATACAGGACCGTCGTGATAGTAAGCGGCTTTAACAGCCTGGCGTGCTTCAACATCGTCTGCGGGGCAGATAACAACCATACCGGGGATTGAGCGCATAAGCGCAAAATCCTCGCAGCACTGATGGCTTGCACCGTCCTCGCCAACGCTGATACCTGCGTGAGTTGCGCCGATTTTAACGTTGAGGTGAGGATAACCTATAGAGTTTCTCACCTGCTCGAACGCTCTGCCCGCGGCGAACATTGCAAAACTTGAAGCAAAAGGCACAAAGCCCATTGTTGAAAAACCTGCGGCGATACACATCATATTAGCCTCTGCAATACCGCAGTTTATATGGCGTTCGGGGTATGCCTTTTTGAAAATACCTGTCTTTGTAGCGGCTGAAAGGTCTGCGTCAAACACAACGAGTTTGTCCGCACCCTCGCTGTAAAGTTCTTTGAGCGCGTTACCGTAACTTTCGCGCGTTGCGATATTCTTAACTTCTGCCATATCTTACGCCTCCAGTTCCTTGAGTTTAGCGGTGAGTTCGTCAACCGCGATTTTACATTCGTCATCATTCGGCGCTTTGCCGTGCCAGTCAACAGCGTTTTCCATATACGAAACGCCGAGACCCTTGATTGTTTTCATAACAATACCGAAAGGCTTGCCCTCGCACTTATGGAAGGCGTCAAACGCTTTTTCAAGTTCGTCAAAGTCGTTGCCGTTGATAACAACAACTTCAAAGCCGAATGCTTTCATTTTTTCGTCAATCGGCTCTGCGCTCATAACTTCCTCGCACGCACCGTCAATCTGCAAGCCGTTTGAGTCAATGATTACGCAGAGGTTATCAAGGTTATACTGTGCGGCAAACATCATTGCCTCCCAGACCTGACCTTCCTCAATTTCACCGTCGCCGAGCAGGGTGTAAACATTAATGTCCTTATCCATAAACTTGGCAGCCTTTGCCATGCCAGCCGCAACGCTGATACCCTGGCCGAGCGAGCCTGTGCTCATATCAACGCCGGGAACAGTGTTCATATTCGGGTGGCCCTGAAGGTATGAGCCGATGTGGCGCAGAGTCTTTAAATCCTCCACAGGGAAAAATCCCTTGTATGCAAGCGCGCTGTAAAGACCGGGCGCGCAGTGACCTTTTGAAAGGACAAATCTGTCCCTGTCCTCCCACTTAGGCTCATCTGTTTTATAACGCATTTCGCTGCCATAAAGGTAGGCAAACACATCAGCCGCAGAAAGCGAGCCGCCCGGATGACCTGCCTTTGCGGCATGGGTGCTTTCAACAATGCCCAGACGAATCTGAGTTGCAAAGATTTGCAGTTCTCTTTTTTTGTTGTTATCCATAGGAAAACGCTCCTTATACTTTGTCCTTACCATTGTAACAAAAAAACAAAAAAAGTTCAATAATATTAAGTTTATATTGAAATACTTTGTTAAATATGTTAAAATAAACCATATTATTTAAATACAGGAGATGTTTTTTATGAAAATTGCTAAGGAATACGCTCCGAGTTATGATGTTAAGGGTAATACCGACTTTTCGGTAAAAGAGATTACCGACATCTGCGAGAACATCGGACCGCGTAAGCCCGGTTCACCTGAGGAACTCAAGGCGCAAAAGTTTATGCAGAGAATTCTTGACAAATACTGCGAAAAGACTGAGATTGAAGATTTCACACTTCACCGTCAGGGCTTTATGGGATTCATTCCGTTCACGGTTTGTATGGGCGTTGCGTCAGTATTTGTTAACTGGTTCGGCAAACCGCTGATTGCGTTTATTATGTGTATTCTCGCGTTTGTTCCGCTTATCTTTGAATTCCTGATGTACAAGGAATTTGACGATTTCCTTTTCCCGAAGCAGACTTCTCACAACCTTATCGGCACAAAGGCGCCAAAGGGTGAAGTTAAGCAGAGAATCGTACTTGTAGGTCACTCCGACAGCCAGTTTGAATGGCCGATTAACTACTATCTCGGCGGTCTGCAGGCAAAACTCGGCGTTGAGATTCCTGCAGTTGTAGGTCTTGTAATTCAGACAATTTTTGCGCTCGTTTGCGCTATTGTTGGCAAGGGCGGCGCTGCAAACGGCATCACAAGCGCAACTTGGTTCTTTAAACTTTTATTTATTGTAAGCATTATCTTTATTCCGTTTGAGATTTCGTTCATCTTCTTCCAGAGCTGGACAAAATCTGTACCCGGCGCTTCCGACAACCTTTCAGGTTGCTACGTTGGTATCGGCACACTCAAGGCTCTGCGTGAAGCAGGCGTTGAACTTGAGCAAACTGAACTTATGGTTATCTGCTCAGGTTCTGAGGAAGCAGGTCTGCGCGGTGCAAAGGCTTACGCTAAAAGACATCAAAAAGAACTTAAAGACATTCCTTCAATCTGCATTGGTCTTGACACATTCAGAGACCTCGAGGATATGGCGGTTTATGACCGTGACCTTTCAGGCACACTTCAGCACGACTGGGGCGTAAAGAACCTTGTTAAAAACGCTGCTGCAAACTGCGGCTACGACCTCAAGTTTGAATCAATCTACATCGGCGCGTGCGACGCTGCTGCATTTGAACAGCAGGGTATCCCGTCAACAGGATTTGCTGCAATGAATCCTGACCCGCCAAGATACTACCACACACGTCTTGATAATCCTGAAAACCTCCGTCCTGAGGCTATTGAAGCAGGTATCGAGATTATGATTGAAACTGTTTGTATGTACGACAAAGAGGGTCTTCCGAAAAAGGCATAAAACAGCATTATTAAAAGGCTTGCCGCGGCAAGCCTTTTAGTTTTTGTAGGGAGCGATGCCTACATCGCTCCGTTTTTTTGTTATTTGATTAAATCGTGTTCTTTGATGTAGTTTACAACCTCGTCAACGGTTGTGAATGCAAGTGCAACTGTTGTGTCTGCCGCGCCATAGTAGAGCGCGATTTTGCCGCTGTCGGCGTCTGCGAGAGCAGAGCATGGGAACACAACGTTAGGCACGTCGCCGACTGTTTCGTACAGTTCGTGAGGTGCAAGGAGGAATGAGTCCGCTCTGTGCAATACTTTCCACGGCTCATCTTTGTCAAGGATTGCAGCGCCCATACTGTAGGTAAAGCCGTTGCAACTTGTCAGCACGCCGTGGTAGAACAAAAGCCAGCCTTCATCAATTTCGATAGGAGTAGGACCTGCACCGATTTTAGTTTTTTCCCAAAACTGCTCAGGCTTCATAACAAACCTGTACTTGCCCCAGTATTCAAGGTCCTTGCTGCGCTCGATAAAAATATCGCCGTACGGTGTGTGGCCTCTGTCGCACGGACGGACAAGGAGCATATACTCGCCGTTAATCTTTTTAGGGAACAAAACACCGTTTCGTGCAACGGGATAAGTTGCATCCTCAAACTGCTCCCATGTCTTGAAGTCCTCTGTAGCGGCAATGCCGATTGTAGTGCCGTTTGGAGTGAGGTTAACCCATGACAGATAGTACTTGCCCTCAATCTCGCAAAGGCGCGGGTCGTAGCCGTTGAAAATAACCTTGTCGTCAAGTTCCCAGTGAATAGCGTCCTTGCTGTAACCTGTAACGATTGTGTGATATCTTGTCATATCGTCTACGCGAAAAACACCTGCAAAGCCGTCGCCGTAAGGCACAACCGCGGAATTAAAAATACTGTTTGCAAAAAACAAATCATCCCTTGTAATAATAGGATTTTCCGTATATCTCCACACAGGGTACCTATAACCCTCAGGCTTGTCCTGCCATGGGATATTCGGAATTGACTGCCCAATAATTTTTGCCATAATATACCTCCTGAACTTCCTGAAGTTAATCAGAAATTAATTTGATTTTAACTGTATTCTCGCCCTTTTTTGCAGGGATTTTGATAAGGCTGGCGCCGCTGTCGTACGTTTCAATAACCTTGCACTTTGCGCCCTCAATAACTTCAAACGGCTTGTGGACGTAGATAATGCTCTCACCCTTTTCGTCTGCGGTGAAATTGAGGTTAAAGATGTTATTTTTTCTGTCAATGCCGTAACTTTCGATTTTGCCGGCAACCGCAACCGGGTGCGTTCTGCAAAGCATATCCATAAGCGGTGCGTCAAGGTCGTCGCCATGGTAATCCCAGTACATCTGACCCCACTGCATTTCGTCAAAAAAGTCAAGAAGTTCGTTTGCGTGACCAAACCACGAAGTATCCGTGTTGTCACTGCAACCGCCCCACTCGCCTACAATTACAGGCACATCAAGGCGTAATTGCGTTTTGCGCATTTCGCCAAAAAACGCCTTAACTCTGCTTGAATTTGCATACTGATAAAGCGGAGTATCAACAGAAAAATCGTATGCGTGCGGACCGAAGCATTGATTTGCCTCGCGCTTGCCGTTAACACTGATTGGCGAAGCGGACTGCTTAACGCCGCTGTTGCAGATATAACTCTGCTCCATCATCACAATGCCGTTGGGTGTAATCTCCCTGATAGCGGCAGTCGTTTTGTTGAGAAACGGCGTGTATTTTTCCTGGTCAAACTGCTGCTGAATCTTATCAATGCGGTAAACCGCGTCACGGATAACGTCGCCACCTATGCAGTCGAGCATACTGCGTGTGTCGCGCTTGACAGCAGATTTGATAAGTTTTACCCTGTCGACCTTTTTATTAAACAGCACCGTTTTAGCAACACCGCCGACAAGCCGTGCAAACATCTTGGTGCTGTATGAGCCGGGAAACGGCTCGTTCATAAGGTCAAAGCCAAATAGTGCAGGACTTTCGCCGTAGCGCTTTGCGAGCATTTGCCACAAATCGCAGTATCTGTCCTGCAAACCTCTGCCTGCGACTTCGGTATTGTTCCAGAAATTATCAAACTCATTTCTGACCCACTTGCCCATAAAGTAGCCGTCCGCCCAAACAAAAATCGGCATTCTCGGCTTTGCGCCGTCAGTGATTGCAGCCCAGGACGGCGCGCCGTCGCCAACGCACTCGCCGTCGTTTTGCGAATACAAATCCTGGTGCATATCAAGCAGAATGTAAACGCCGTACTTTTCGGCAAGGGCAAAGATACTGTCAATCGACTTCAGATAACTCTCGTTATACTCGCCCATTTTCGGCTCAAGATTTTGCCACGTTACCGCAAGGCGGATAATGTCAAAGCCGCGAGCCTTGTACTTTTTAAAAAACTCTTCGTCAAGATTGTAGCGAAACTCCGCGCAGTTAACAAGTTTATCGTCGATATTCATACCGTTGAAAATCCTTGTCCTGCCTTTTGAGTCCACAAAACGAAGTTTGTTTGCTCTGATTTTTTCCATAAACTCTCTCCCAAAAACGCCAAATAATAGCAGTTCGTATACCTTGATTATATACGAACTGCTATTTTAATTCAACACATATTTTATTTATTTAATCAAACCAGTTTGAACAGCCTTGCGCCGTGCGGTGCGACGCTCGCTTTGAGGGTATTTTTGACTGTGCCGAGTTCCTCATTTTGCCATATGTCAAGCACAGAGTATTCGCCTTTTTCGTCAAATGTTAGCGCAACTTCCTGCTCGGTATCGCCTGTGTTAAACAGCGCCGCATACTTGCAGCCGTCGCCGTCTGATACCCAGATAACCTTGTCGCCCTCGCGGCAGAGTTCGCGCGCGTTAGTTGAGTTTTGGTTCATCTTCATATACTCACTGTTTGTGAGGAGCGAAAAAGTGAATTCGTCATTTTCAGGCAGGTTGCCGCCAATCATCAGCGGACTTCTGAAAATGCCCCAAAGAGTCATAAGCGTGTAATGTTCAGGCTTTGTGAACTGGCTCATACGGTTGTTTGCGCCGTAGTAAGTGCTGTTTTTTGCAATCCTGCCAATCGGCAGCATATCGCAGTCGGGGAAATTGCCTGTATCGGTTACGCCCTCCCACTGTTTGCACTTGTCAAACATATCGTACAGTTTATCCCACACGTCCCAGAAATCGCCTGTGAGCCGCCACATATTGGCATTAGCGCAAAGGTGGTCAGCCTTATCGCGCAGAGCAGGTCCGGGCGAGAGAGATAACACAATCTCCCTGCCGCAGTTATCAATTGCTTTGCGAAGCATCTCTATCTCATAATCAGCGCTGTACGGGTTATCCCAGCGGCGGAATTCCGTAACGCAGATATCGTCGCACTTGATAAAATCAACGCCCCAGGAAGCGTACATATTTATGATTGAGTTATAATATTCCTGAGCCTCGTCACTGTTTTTAACGCCGTACATATCGGTGTTCCATGAGCAAACGGAAAAATGGTGCGCTATATCGCGGCAGGTGCTGTCGCTGCCGTAAATCGGACAGTTTTGCGCCACTGCCTGACGCGGAACGCCACGCATAATGTGAATTCCGAACTTGAGTCCGAGAGAATGAATATACTCAGCAAGGGTGGTGAATCCTCTGCCGTCTGCAGCACTCGGAAAACGGTTGACCGCAGGCATAAGTCTGCCGTATTCGTCCATTTCAAGTTCCGTAAAATTGTTGTAGTCGTTGCTGTACGCCTTTGGCTCATACCACTGAATATCGCACACAACGTACTCCCAGCCGTACGGTTTGAGATACTTTGCCATATAGTCAGCGTTTTCGCGGATTTGCTGTTCCGTTACAGCCGCACCGAAGCAGTCCCAACTGTTCCATCCGAGCGGCGGTTTTGTTGCCCAGGTTTTAAATTTTTCCATAAATTGACTCCTGCAAATTATTTGTGTTAATTATATCATACACAGTTGCAAAAGTCTATTGTTTTATGATGCGGCAAGGTTTTCTTCCTCAGTTTCTTCTAAGGCTCTTTTCAATCGTTCGGCAAGACGGTAACCTGCCGCTGCGCAAGGTATGGGGTTAAATATCGGCAGTGTGTCGTTGACGCTGATAACTGTGTCATAATGCTTTATATCGTCCTCAAGGTTTTCCGTAGTAAAAAGTATAATCTTTGCACCGAGCGCCTGCAGGCGGCTGAGTTGCAGTTCGCAAAAAACGCCTTTGACTTTTGAGGTTTCAAAAACAAGCACAGCCGCACCCATAATAAGGTCGGAAGGGTAAGTAACGATTTCTGATATTGGCACGGCTGTGCAGTCCTTATTTGCCACGCGACGGATTTTGTCGGCAGTTTCAAGCGCGGCGGAATAATCTACCGAATTTGCACAGGTATAAATGCGCTCGCACTGCAAAACGGTGTTGACCGCTGCTGAATATGCGGTGTTATCTTTGACGGCGGAGGCAATTTTGCCTGACAGGAGTTCAGCCATTTTCAGAGCCATAGTAAGGTATATATCCGTCACAACAGAGTCGCGCATACCGATGTATAGCGCAAGCAGAGCAAGCGACATACTGCTATAGATAAACGAGCAAAGCGAAGAACTGTTGTAGTAATCACTATCGGTCAGCATAGTACGCTCGCAAATCAGAGATAGCGAAGAAGTTTTTGTGCTTGTCAGAGCAAGAGTCTGCGCTTGCGCAGATACCGCGCGCCGCACGCAGGATAGCGTGTCTGCCGTTTCACCGCGGTGCGAAACGGCGATAACAAGTGTGTTTTTATCAAGCACGCATTTTGAATAGATGAACTCGCCGCTTCGGTAAACAGCGCAGGGAATATCGCTAAGCATTTCAAACAAGCGCATGCCAAAAAGCGCCGCGTTGTACGAACTGCCTTCGCCCACCAGAACAATGCGTGATATGCGCTCCACTGCGCGTTTGGTGAGTTTAAGCGCGTCTAAATTCAGCGCACCGTTTTTTACAAAATTGCAGTAAACTTCACGTGCTGCGCGCGCACAAAAATGGATTTCATCGCCGAGCGACGCCTGACCGTCAGCATAAACTCTGCCGGTAACAGGATTGAATACCTTTTTTATTTTGCGGCATTTTTCATCATAAAAAGTGATTTTGTCTGCACGAAGTCGCACGGTTTCGCCGTTTTCAATAACGGCGTATTTGTCACAGTAAAGCAGCAGAGCGGACAACTCGTCAGTCAAAAATGCACCGATTTTGCCAACCCCTGCAAACAGCATATTTTTGCCTGCGTGTGCATAAAGTTCGTTTTCTCCTTTTGGCATAAACACAAAACTCGGAGAGCCTGTAAGCGCCGCAGCAACTGTGTTTGCAAGTTCAACCCTGTTTTCACGGTTTGAGATACTAAGGCACGCAAGCAGCAGGTCGTCATCGGTAGAAATTGCAAACGGTGAGCGCGTCCATCTTTTAAGCGACTCAAAATCAGCAATATATCCGCTGCAAGCGGCTGCAAACAGTTCGTTTGCTGCAGGCACAGTAGACGCAGCACCGCGCAGACGAAGTTGAATATCCGTTTTTGCAATTCCGCAGCACCCGTCAGGAAGAAAGCCTGTATTATCCTCTGCAAGCCTTGTCACAGTACCTACCGTTTTTGCGGTGGCAAAACCGTCCTTATCGGCAATTACCATACCGCAAACCTCGCCGCCGCGATGCTGCAGATTTTCGAGTCCGCTAAGCAGGAGTTCCTTTGGCTTTTCTCCGCCGACAAATGCAAAAATTCCACTCATATTTTTCACCTAATTCCTTTCAAGTTTTGCAAAAATAATGCTCATATCATCATGCTTTTTGCCCTCACATTCAGCAAGAGCGCGAGTCAGAACAGCGTCAGCCGTTTCCTGCACGCCAAGACCGTTAAGCGCAGACAGAGTGTGCTCCACCCACTCTTTGCCGAGGTCGCTTATTCCGTCGCTCATCAGTACAACACTGTCGTCACAACCAATTACAGCGGTACGTTTTGCAAACTCAATTCCGCGCAAAATACCTGCAGGCATGGAGGTGAGTTCGCATTTTGTAATGCTATTGTTTTTTATAATATAACTCGCAGGGGCTCCTGCCTTATAAATCTCGCACTTGCCTGTGTAGAGGTCAATACTGATAATATCAAGCGTTGCGAGGCTTTCGTCGTTGCTTTTGACAAGCAGGGCGCAATTGACAACCTTGAGCGCCGTATCAAAACCAAAACCTGCTGTGATGAGTTTTGAAATCAGTCCTGCACCCATTGCTCCGTCAAGTGCAGCGCGAGAGCCTTTGCCCATACCGTCGCTGATAATAAGTATACTATGCCCCCTGCCGTCCTGTATCACCTTAACCGTATCGCCGCAGAGTTTACCCTGAGCGCTGTGCTGTGCAAAACCGACAGTCAGGCGGTAGTTGGGGCGTTCGGTATAGGCAATCATGGTTTCGTTTTTAAAATTAGTTATTCGCGGCATATCAAAATATCTGCCGAGTATTTTGCCGACTTCATTTGTGAGTTTGCCGTTGTTTGACGCCTCTGCGTTACCGTCCGTCAGCACCTCGACGCGAACACGCGAAAACTTGTCCTCAATAACAGAAACGTTTGACGGAAAAATATTGTAATCGCCGAGCAATCTGCGGATTTTCGCAGCGGAGGCAGTGTCAAAAATCTCCGCCTCGTCAAACTCAAACGCCAAATCACCGAGCATATCGGAGATTGAAAAAAACTGGTCGCTTGCAACCATACGGATTTGATTTGTTTTTTCAAGCACAATTTCACGGCGGATATATTCCTCATCGCTCAGCATTTCGCGGTCGTAGTCATTTTTCTTGCGCGCAAGTTCGTTAATGCGCTCGCGCACTGCGTCTACACTCTCGCTGATTGCCGCCATTGCAGAGGAGGCGAAACGCAGTTTAAGCACAAGGTTCTGGCGCAGTGAGCCGTCAGGCGCCTCGTTGTCGCCAAAAGCAAAAGCCTGCTCAAGTTTGTCGCATACGACCTGCGGCAAAAGCACAAAAACAGCCGTTGCAATAAGCGCCTCGATAAAAAACGGCATCGCTATTTCGCTATCGGAAGCGGCGGCAAAAAAGCCTGTCGTACACAAAAACGCACCGCCTGTTGTAAATGACGAAATGCCGTGAAACAGTAATGCAACAAGCGCCGAAAACGCCATTGCGCCGACAATAAACAGAGCGCCGCTGTTAGAAATTGAGAGTGAAAATCCGAGCGACAGCGCAAGTATCAGCGCACGCCTGTCGCCCGAATACCGCACAGCGCATAAAACTATAAACATTGCCGCTATACGCGCAGGGCATACACTGCCGATACGCAACGCCGACAGATTCATAACAACAATCCCCGCCGAAATTACAACGCAGCCGACGTCAGACACGGGCAGCGCCCTGAAGCGCAAACGTTTATAACTTGCATTAATCGTTTTGTAAAAAAAATATGTACCGCCACTGCAAAGCAGTGCTTCGCTCGCCACAGTCACATATTCGCCAAAATCACTGCCGAGGTTGAGGCACAGCACAACACCGCTTGCAAAATCTGCCAGAAACGCCATTGTCATAACAAACGCGGGACGGTGATAGAGTTCAAACGAAGCCGCGGCAATCGCACCTATCAGCGCAATAGTTATTGCCGCAAGATACCGCGCAGAGCGAGCGTTTATTCCGCCGACAAGCGTGCCGATAAACGCCCCTGCCGCCGCAAAAGGGAAATATCGTTTTGGCGACGCCGCTGTGATTGATACGCCAAACGGCGTGATGTCGCCTACTACTTTGCCAAAACTCAGCACAAAACCCAAAACAAAGTAGACGGCAAACAGTCCGTATTGTTTTAACACACTTTTTTCTTCTGTCTTACTGTTTTTTATTCTGCTAATAACAGCCATTTTACTATCCTCATATTTGTCATTCGCTATGATTATATAAAAGCCAAAACGCGAAAAATGTCTTATTGTGTAAGGAATAAAAAAACCGTCTTGTAACCCCCTACAATATATGATATAATCGTTTTATATTATATATTTAAGGTGGTAGTATGAGTTTAATGGACAAGATAAAAAGCAAAGTCAGCGATGTTATATCTGACGTATCACAGGCTGAAAACGCGGGTGCCACAGCAACGGGCGAAATCACCGATGAAATGAAACGCCTTTGCAGACAAGCTGCGGCAGAGGGTATTGTGCTTGTAAAAAATGACGGCACGCTTCCGCTTGAAAAAGGCACGGTTGTGTCGCTTTTTTCACGCACACAGATTGACTGGTTTTACGTTGGATACGGCTCCGGCGGCGACGTTAACTGCCCTGACAAAATCAATCTTGTTGACGGAATAAGAAACTGCGAGGAACTTGAACTCAATGAAAAACTTGCAGAGGTTTACGCTTCCTGGGTTAAGGAATGCCCGCCAAATCACGGCGTATGGGGTCAGTGGCCGTACAGTCAGAAGGAAATGCCGCTTGACATCATAACCCTGCAACAAAACAAGGGTGCAAGCGACACTGCAGTTGTAACTATTGGCAGAGCCGCAGGCGAGGACAGAGATTCCGCTTACGAAGAAGGCTGCTATCTGCTCAGCAAGAGCGAAACCGCTATGCTTGACCTTGTATGCGAAAACTTTGACAAGGTTATAGTCCTTCTTAACACAGGCGGCATTATGGATATGTCGTGGGTTGAAAAATACGGCGACAAACTCTCCGCCGTTATGTACGTTTTTCAAGGCGGTATGGAGAGCGGCAACGCCGTTGCGGACGTCCTTTGCGGCAAGGTTAACCCGAGCGGCAGACTCACCGACACCGTTGCTAAAAATTATTTTGACTACCCGTCAAGCGAAAACTTTGCAGGCAGGAACGTAAACAACTATGAGGAAGATATTTTTGTAGGCTACCGCTACTTTGAGTCTTTTGACAAAAGCAACGTTGTTTATCCTTTTGGCTACGGACTCAGTTACACCGATTTTGATATTGAATACATAGATACCGAGGCTTTTGACGACGGATTTGAAATCACCGCAAAAGTTACTAATACAGGCAAGCGAAGCGGCAGACAGGTTATTCAGTTATATGCTGAAAAGCCGTGCGGTAAACTCGGCAATCCTGCGCGTGAACTTGTTGCTTTCACAAAAACAAAAGACCTCGCACCGAGTGAGTGCGAGGAGGTTAAAATGTGGGTTGGCGACTATCAACTCACGTCATATGACGACTGCGGCTCAACAAACCACGCAGGCGCATACGTTGCCGAGGAGGGCGAATATTCCTTCTACCTCGGTGAAAATGTGCGTGAGGCAAAAAGAGTGTTCTCATATTACCAGGAGGAAACTGAAGTTTACGAGCAACTGCGCCAGGCGGCTGCTCCTCAGCAGCATTTTGAAGTGCTGCACGCGGAAGTTGTTGACGGCAAAACCGTACTGCGCAAAAAAGCAGTTGCTAAACAGAAGTTTGACCTTGCTACACGCATAAACAACAATTTGCCTGAAGATATTGAAATGACAGGCGACAAAGGGCTCAAGTTAATCGACGTTAAAAACGGCAAATGCACTATGGAAGAATTTGTTGCTCAACTTGACCTTGTTGAACTTGAAGCCATCACTCGCGGCGACTACACAATGGACAGCAAACTCGGTGCGAAAGGCAATGCGGGCGCGTTTGCAGGCGTGCTTGAGTCACTGCGCGACAAAGGCGTGCCTGCGGTTATCACAACCGACGGTCCGTCAGGTATTCGTCTTTTTGCATACTGCTCACTCATTCCGATTGGCACTCTGCTCGCATGCACTTTTGATACGGAACTTGTTGAGGCTATTCACACCGAACTTGCAAAAGAGATGAAAGAGCGCGGCACCGACGTACTTCTGGCACCCGGCATGAACATACACCGCAATCCGCTTTGCGGCAGGAATTTTGAATATTACAGCGAGGACCCGTACATTACGGGTAAGATGGCAGCGGCTGCAGTTCGCGGCATACAGAGCCAGGGCGCTTCCGCCTGTCCTAAACATTTTGCCTGCAATAATCAGGAAATGCGCCGCACTAAAAACGACAGCCGACTGTCCGAACGCGCCCTGCGTGAAATCTACCTTAAAGGTTTTGAAATCTGCGTAAGAGAGGCGAAACCGAAAAATATTATGACTTCCTACAACCGCATTAACGGCGTGTACGGTCACTACAACTACGACCTTTGCACAACTATCCTGCGCGGCGAGTGGGGTTACGAAGGTAACGTTATGACCGACTGGTGGATGCAGAGCGAAAAAAGTCCTGAAAACCCTGCGGTCAAAGACCAGGCTTACCGCGTAAGAGCGCAGATTGACGTATTTATGCCGGGCGGCGCAAGAGTTACAAACCGCAAGCCTGACAAAACACTGCTGTCATCGCTCGGCAAACCGTTTGGAATTACTCTTGGCGAAATTCAGCGCAGTGCAATGAACGTGCTGAAATGCGCAATGGATTTGAAATTATGAAACAGTTAACTGAAAAATCTAAAAAAACCGCGCTGATTGCATATCTTGCAGTGTGGGTAATATGTTTTTTAGCAATACTTATGTCGCCGCACGACGACGGCGGAATAGCGTTTATGACAATGTATGTTGTGCTGCCAATAGCGTCTATATGCGTAGGCGCGGTGATAGGATATGTATCGCACTCGCAAAAAAAGTGGCTTGCGGCGCTGTTTTTTGGCGCAATGAATATGCTGTGTGCCGCCGCGTTTCCTATACTTAACAGCGGCTTTAAGGTTAAAGAAATAGTGACATATTACGATGCTGCCGATATACCGATGTTCCTGTTTTTTGCACTTGCGGCAATAATCGGAATTCTGTTTGGGCATATCAAGATGAAAAACGAAAAGAGAAAAGCAAATAAGCATTAAAAAAATCGGTGTCATCTGACACCGATTTTCATTAATCTATTTGCGTGTAGAACGCTTTAAGTACCGCCTGCATTACGCAGTCTTTGTCGGGATAAAACTCAGCATGCACAACGTCTGCAAATTCGGGGTTAGGGTCTGCGGATGCCTGCATCTTACCCTTGAGTGTTGTGCCTTCAAAATCGCGTATATTCTTCTGCAAAAACAGCGAAGCCATATACGTTGCGTTTGACATTGACAGGTTTGTTTTTGAATAATTTTTTGACGTGTTGTACAGTTTTGAAACTGTTGAGAAATCGCGCACAACCGCAGGAAGCGCCTGTGTTGCAAATGCTCTGACGTACTGAATCTGGCGGTCTGTACGGTTGAGCGACGCTTCAACGTTGTCCATATTACGCGACCTTACATATTTTTCAGCCATATCGCCCTTGAGCATTACCGAGTCGCCCACTTTGATACCCTCGTCAGGAAAATCGTAAAGCGAGTTTGAAATCTCTACGCCGCCGATTGCGTCATTGAGCGGCGCAATACCGTCAAGGTCAAGCACAAAGTACTTTTGAATCGGGACATTGTTGAGGATTCTGCTCATAGCGTCAACTGTGTTCTGGCAACTCAGTTCTTCACCGTCGCCGTAAGCGTACGCAAGGCAAAGTTGCGAGGTTTCACTGTTTATCAGCAGTCCTGTATCTGCGCTATAGCGGTCAATATCAACCATTGTATCACGCGGGATTGCGATAACATTCGTTTTGCCCGTGTTTGTATCAACCGCAATAACGATATCTGCGTCGGCGCAACCCACAAAGTCTGTGTTTGTGCTGCTTTCAAGCGTACGCTGGTCAACGCCGATAAATGCAAGCGCAACAACGTCTTCGTTATACTTATACTTATGTCCGCCGTATTCAATTATTTCCTCATACTTCACATCGCCTGTTGTGACAGGCATAATGTCCTTTTTGCCCTTGTAGCGAAGGAACATAAACGTACCGAAAACCGTGCCGATTGCAAGCGCAAGTACAAGCAAAATAATGATTGCAATTTTAAGCGCTGTCGGCAATTTTTTCTTGTCTTTTTTACTCTTTTTGTTGCTTGATGATGAAGAGTGATGGTGTGAACCTGAATGTTTTTTGCCTGACGAGTGATGATGGTGATGGTGGTGATGGTGATGATGGTGACTACTCTCACTGCGTTCACGTTCAGCCTCGGCGCGCGCCTCCTGATAACTCTTGATATCCTCTTTGAGTTCGGTAAAAGGCTCGTCCAACTGCGGCTCAGGTTTTGGCTGCGGCTCAGGCTTAACCTCGGGCTCAGACGGCTTGTCCGCGCCGATACTGCTTAAAATATCATCACTCTCAAGCGCTGAAAGATTGGGGTCAATTTGTCTTTTCATCCTTAATCAATACTCCGCATACTAAATATCTGTTACTTCTTTGATTTGTAAAGCAGGTTGACAGCACCACAATATGGTCGTTAGTTGTGAGCACCCTGCCAAGATTTTCCCTGACATTTTTATTATTTGTGTCAGGCGCCTGAATCATCTTGATAAAATCGCGATAAACTGTTGTGTCGTTAAAATCAAAACAATTGAGCAAATGTCTGTCATCATATTTAAACGCTGATACAATTTTGTAAGTCAGTTTGCGCTGGGGCATATAGATATAAAACTTGTCGCGCTTGTTAAAGAACTCCGTTGACTCAAAATTATGCAGCGTGGTGAACATTGTGTCGCCATATCCGTTGTGGCCGTAAAGCACCGTCACCCTGTCCCTGAACGTCTTTGTGTTGCCGAGTTCCGCATACACGGAGCCGCTTGAACTCCAGGTTTTGTTATACGCCTCATGCTTAAGATAAAAATAATCGTCGCTCGGGTGCTGAACTACAGGGTAATCAACATTTGTGCCGGGTACTTTGACCCAGGCGTATATATCCTGATTGCTCGACCTGATTGAATCAAAATCAATCGGATTTTTTGCAATATGTTCGTCAACGCTCTGCGTTGTGGCAGCAATTCTTGACGCATACTCATCGTTTTGCCTTGCGTCATACTGCGTATAGAGATAATAACCGAGGAACGCAGAGCCAACAATAACAAATAAAATGATAAGTAAAACTATTATAATTCTGCGTTCTTTTTTGCGCTGTTCGTCTTGTTGCGAATTTTTGGTTTTGTCGCTCATTAAATCAGTCTTTCTGTTCAAAACATAATAAAAACACGCTGGGGCACCCTACGCAAATAGGGTGCCCCTACCACGGGCTGTTTATTTAATTATTAGTCGTTCTTCTTTTTAACTGCAGCAAGCACTGCAATACCTGCGCCTGCAACTACAGCAGCAGTTGCTGTTGCGGCGCCTGTTTTAGGTGACTTGTTGTCGCCATTCTTCTTTGGAGTCTGACCGGTAGTAGTCTCTTTAACAATTGCGTTTGCAACAACGTCGCCGTCGTAACCGTTAAGAAGCTGGATTGTGATTGAGTTACCGTCACGTGAAACGATGATGTAATCCTTACCTTCGGTCATGCCCGGAAATTCCCAACCTGTGAGTTCACCGTCACCGGTGTAGGTGAATGTGATTTTGGTAGGGTCCTGAGGGTCCTTTTCGTAAACTACGTCAGATGACGGATTACCGTTAACTTCACCTGTGATGTTTGGTCCCTCTTCTGTTGTGCTTTCAATGCTCTGAACTTTTGCTGCAAATGCAGGAACTGTTGTAACTGCAGATACAGAAGCGAGAAGTACGAGTGAAAGGATAATTGAAATAACTTTTTTCATTCTAAACACCTCAAAATATAACATTAGATATTTATATCATTATAATCAAATAAATTATAGCACGATTGGTTTGTTTTGTAAAGTGTTTTTGCAATAAATTTTTTGAGTGTAAAATATTGCCAAAATGTTGTGTATTCCGTCAAATCTCACACAAAATAGCGTTTACGACAGTTGTGCCTTGCCTGTGCAAAGTTCGTAGTACCTGCCCTTTTGTGCAAGCAGGTCCGCGTGGTCGCCACGCTCGATAATTTCGCCATGCTCAAGCACCATAATAGCGTTTGAGTTGCGAACTGTTGAAAGTCTGTGAGCAATTACAAACACCGTTCTGCCAATCATAAGTCTGTCCATACCGTGTTCGATATGCGCTTCCGTGCGTGTATCAACAG
>ONXZ01000140.1 GCA_900321905.1 uncultured Eubacteriales bacterium | reverse complement strand
CGATATGAAAATTGCATTTGCAATGTACCCGACAACGGTTGACGACCTTATGTCAATCGCAGACGCGGACAAGATTATGCCGCCCAAATCAACGTGGTTTGAGCCGAAGCTCCTTTCGGGATTGTTTATACATCATTTATCATAACAAAAATGCTACTCGTTTTTTCGAGTAGCATTTTTTAGTTAGCAGTATGCCGTTAGCAGTTAGCAGTTGCAGGTTACTCGCTGCGCTCGCAATTTTGGCGGAGCGTCGGGGTCGCCGCTCCCTACAAATGTACTTCCTGACGTTAATCTAATTAATACTCATATTCCGTCAATAGTTCAAACTGTGTCGGCAATCTGTTTATGCGTTCTTTGATAAACATCGGATAAATATACTGATTCTGTAATGAGTCGATATCAAGCCACTCAAAAAACTCTTTATTCCGTTTTTCCTGACCGAAAAACTGTTGTTTGGTAATAAGTTCGGTATCGGAAACATCAACAAGAAAATATATGCAAAGTTCGTGGAATTTTTCTTTGCTGACGTCCTCCATAAAAAACGCCTGATTAAACCAGAGAGGTTTTACTGTATTAGCGTTTATGCCAAGTTCTTCTTTTAACTCCCTTTGGATTGCGTTTTCGGCGGATTCGTGTAGTGTTACCCTGCCCCCGGGCAGATAATAATAAGGTGTGTTTTTATTTTTCATTGCAAGCAGTTTGTTGTCGTTTATAATAACTGCGGCTACCCTGTAATTAAAAACGCCCATTTCTGTTTTAAACGTCAAGTCCATAATCGTTCCTCAATTTCTTAAGATATTCGTCAGCCTCATTGTGACTTTTAAATGTAACCACCTCGACTTCGGGGTGATTTTTTATTAATCTAATAACCTTAGGTCGGTTCTTTTTGCGGTAATTTATAATATAATCTGTTAGTTCTTCATTAGGTTCCAACTCACAGGCAATATCGTCGCGCTTGCGTTCACGAGTCAAAACGCCTTTTAGGCAGACCTCTGTCGGAATATCAAAGAAAAACGCAAGCTCGCACTCTTTAATCCGATATTTAATTGTCTTTCCGTAGTTTCCGTCAATAATCCATGATTCGGTTTTCATAATTTCTTTTTGTTTTTTAATAAACACAGGTCGCTCAAGGTGGCTTGTATCAGGCAACCAATAAATATTGTCAAGATGATAGAGCGTAAGTCCCGTAATTTCGGCAAGTTGTTTTGAAAAGGTGCTTTTTCCGCCGCCACTGCATCCGATTACAATAACCTTTTTGTAGTTAAACATAATTCCCTCCAAAAAAACAGACCTGCCACAAAGTGACAGGTCGATGTAACAGCATCTATTTATGTATTTGTTAAGTCTTGACGCTGTGTTCGGAATGGGAACAGGTAACTTAACAATTTAATTATATCAGATAAGAGCTGTTGTGTCAATATTTGCGGGACGCCGCGGTCGTCGTCCCCTACAAACGGACGTTTTTGCGGGCATATGTAGGGACAGGTCTCCGTGCCTGTCCGCTAATTGTCCGAGGCGGTCACGCCGAGTAGCCTAAATTCATCATTCATAATTCATAATTCATCATTAGGTTACACTTTCCTGATGCGCCAGATAACTGATTCAAGCGGGTCGGCAAGGCGCATTGGGTGCGGCACGTTCATAAGATATGAGCCGGTGCGGATTTTTTCGCCGTCAGGTGTGTCAACCTTGTATGTTGCGTCAGGGTCAAGACCTTTAAGTTTGATTGTCTTGAACTGGCGGTTGAAGAACGATGTCGCGGTTGAGCAGATAAACAGCACGCTCTCGCTCTTGTCATCGTTTACATACTGATTTGCGTACATACCGTCTGCGCGGTAATTTTTGAGCCTGTAAAGTTTGCCAAACTGCACCATCTCGCGGATTTGTTTGTAAAGGTCGATATAATACTTGCATTTTTCGATATCTTCATCAGTATATCTGAGCAGGTTTGAGCCGATTGACAGCGAGCCCTGCATTGATACGTTAAACCTGAAATCAAGCGAGGTCGGACGGCTGCCTCCGTTCCAGTCTGTCACCCATGCACGCATGCTCTTGCGTGGGTACAGCATTGAAAAACCGCGCTGAATCTCGAGCCTGTCAACAGGGTCGGTATTGTCCGAAGTCCAAGCCATATCAAAATGCTCAAGCGCACCGTATTCCGCCCTGCCGCCGCCTGACGAGCAAGCCTCAATCTGCAGATACGGATATTTTTCTTTAAGCCTGTCGGCAACCTCATAAACAGCACGCGTGTGCAGATACCAGAGGTCGCGCTGATTTTCAAGATTAGGCGCTCCGATTTCAGAAAACGGACGGTTCATATCCCACTTTATGTACTTGATATTGTGCTTTGCAAGCATTTTGTCCATAACGTCAAATACATACTGTTTAACCTCGGGCAAAGTGAGATTAAGCACAAGTTGATGGCGCAGAAGGCTCGGCTTGCGCTTGTCGTAGTGGTAAACCCACTCAGGGTGCTTGCGGTAGAGGTCGGAGTCGGCATTTACCATCTCAGGCTCAAACCAAAGACCGAAATCCATACCGAGTTCGTTAACGCCGTTAATCAATTCATCAATACCGTTCGGGAATTTTTCTTCATTGACATACCAGTCGCCAAGACCTGCACGGTCATCTTTGCGCTGACCGAACCAACCGTCGTCCATAACAAAGAGTTCGCAGCCAATCTGAGCGGCGATTTTTGCGAGTTTCATCTGATTTTCGACATTTACATCAAAACCTGTCGCTTCCCACGAATTATAAAGAACAGGCAGCGGTTTTTTTGCAAAGTTTTTGGGCAGGATATGCTCAACTGCAAAATCGTTCATCTGATTACTCATCTCTGCAAAGCCGGTTGTGTAGCCTATATAAGCCTTTGGCGTGGTAAAACTTTCGCCTGCGTGAAGCACCTTTGAAAAGTCAAAATCGTTAAGGCCGATAGTGACGCGCGTCATACCGATAAAGTCGCGCTGTGCCTCCATTTTAAAGTTACCGCCCCAGCCGAGAGTAACAAAATAAACGTCGCCAAAATCCTCTGTTGCATTTTTTGACAGAATAAGAAACGGCGAATTGACGTGACCTGTTGTGCCGCGGTGGGTTTCAAAACGGATTGAGCCTGCCTTGAACGGTGAAGTTTCAAGTTGAAATTCACCTGCCCACGAGCCGTTTGTGTTTGTGATATCGTAAATATCCTCTGACGGCAGCGTGAGTTCGGCGCTCATCAGTTTTTCAATAGTCAAGTTCTTGTCGGAAGCGTTGATTACGGTTGCGTATCTTGTTATAATATCGTCCTCGCCCGACCACCTGTAAGACAGTACAATATCGAGATTATACGCCTTATCCGTGAGCGTGATATCGAGCGCGCCCTCAGACTGATTTGCGTGCTTGAAAGTCAGCACAGTGTCGCGGCACTTGTCAAAGTATTCGCACTTAAAGGCGCAACTTCTGTAGCGTGTGCCGCCAAAAGGCGAGTATTCCTCCGAAATATAATCAAGTTCGGAGTGGTTTGAGTTACGCTCCCACTCAGGCGACATATTGTAGTCGTCTGCGCATGCTTTTGCGCCCCAGTGAATGTGACGAAGTATGCCCTTGTCGTTCACGCCCATAACGTAGTGTGTATTTTTTGTTTCAATAACAAATATCTTTTTGTCCATAATCGTGCCTCCGCGAATAATTCATACATATAATACTTTATTTAGCAGCATTTGACAAGACAAAATTTTCAATATTATGCTATTAATTAACATTGACAAGTATTTACAAAATTGTTATACTAATTTTATATGATATGCTTGTAATGAAAAGGTGAGATTTATGGAAAAAAACAGAGTAGGTATTAAAATCTGCGGCTCAAGTTATACCATTGTTACCGAGGACGACCCTGCATACGTTGAGGAACTTGCAGAACTCATAGACGGCGAAATGAAGTCAACAGCGCAAAATTCGCCAAGTCTTTCAACAACTCAGTGCGCTGTGCTTGTTGCGCTTGACCAGGCTGACGCCTGCAAAAAAGCAACCGCTTCGGCAGATAATCTGAGAGCACAGATTAAAGACTATCTTGAGGACAGTGCAAGAGCGCGTATGGAAGTTGACGTTGCAAGGCGCGAAATTGAACGCCTTAACAGAGAAAACAGCAACCTGCGCAGCAGACTTGCAGAAAAATAAAACAAACTAACGGTGCGGGTGTATAGCCCGCACTATTATTATAAGAGGAAATATGAAACTTGAAATTCTTGCTCCCTGCGGAGGTATGGAGAGCCTGACTGCCGCTGTAAGGTGCGGTGCAAACGCGGTATATCTCGGCACAAAGGATATGAACGCACGCCGAGGCGCAGACAACTTTGACGACAGCGCTCTTGAAGAAGCAATTAAATATGCCCACGCGAGAGGGGTTAAGGTGTACGTTACGCTGAACACGCTTGTCAGCGATGACGAGATGAAAAGCGCCCACCGCATAGTCAAAACCGCGCTTGAGTGCGGCGCTGACGCATTTATCGTGCAGGATTTAGGCGTTGCAAAAATGATGCGTGACTGCTTCCCCACCGCCAAACTGCACGCGTCCACACAGTGCAGCGTAAACACACCCGACGGATTTAAGGCGCTTGAAAATATGGGATTTGCGCGCGCAGTAATTCCGCGTGAAATGAGCCTTGAAGAAATAAAAGAAAA
>ONXZ01000054.1 GCA_900321905.1 uncultured Eubacteriales bacterium | reverse complement strand
GCGTCAAACGGTCCGCCAAGTTGGTTTGAACTGAACACCTTGTCACGAAGTTTTATAAAAACTTTGCAGAAGTTTTTGCACCTGATAAGACCGTTATCAGCAAACGCGTCAATAGCCTCGTCACTGCTTTTAACTTCCTGAGTGAAGGATATTGTCACAGACGACTTTGTTTTTGTAATAGCAAGCACGTCGTTCATACAAAGAATCGCGTAGATTGACGCCGCCATTGAGAGAACAATAACGATGATAAAGAAAAGATAAGTTGAGCCGACGCCTGACTTTTTCCTTTTCTTCTTTTTCGTTTTAGCGGAAGCGGCAGTTGAAGCAGAAGTTCTGCCTACCGAACTTTCACTGTGGTTTGAAAAATAAATGTCATTTGAGTTTGACCTGGAATCCTGTTTAAAGTCCATTTTACCCTCCCAAACTTTCAGTTGATTTATCTGTAATTAAAATGTTTACTGCAATATCGTGTTCCTGAACCGGTATAGAGTCGCAAATCATATCTTCATAACAAAGACCGACGCTCTTTCCACGGTAATTCTGCAAAAATCTGTCGTAATATCCGCCGCCGTAGCCAAGTCTGTGACCGTCGCGGCTGAAAGAAACCCCAGGAACAATTATAATAGAATTTTCAAAATCTTCAAGCCTTTTATTAAAATTTCTATCAGGCTCACGCACACCGAAAGTGCCAACGCTGAGTTCATCAAGCGAACTGATTACGTAAAAACTCATTTTACCGCACCTGTTTTCACAGTACGGAACGGCAACAGTTTTGCCATTTTTAATTGCGTTTTCAATCAGAGGTTCAGTGTTTATTTCGCCTTCAAGCGGAACGTAAACAAGCAGTGTGTCGGCTGAATTGTAGTCGTCAAGAGATGTGAGGAAAGAAAGAATTTTTTTATCCTTTTCTCCCCTGCCTGAAACAGTTTTTCGTTTTTTAATAAGTGCTTTTCGCAGTTCTGATTTTACTGACATTGGATTTGCTGTCTTATGGTTTGAGCAACGTCATCGCCTTTAAGTTTTGCAACAATCGCAAGACCGAAATCAATGCAAACGCCTGCGCCGCGTGCTGTAATAAAGTTGCCGTCGGTAACAACGTACTTATCAGACAAAATTGCTCCGTCAAGCGCTTCCTCAAATCCCGGGAAGCAAGTAGCCTCTTTGCCACTCAAAAGACCTTTGTGACCGAGAATTGACGGCGCCGCGCAAATTGCGCAAACAGGAACATCAATGCTGACAGCGTTGTTAATAGCACTTTGCACTTGTTCATTGTTTTCAAGATTAAGCGTGCCTGGCATACCGCCGGGAAGAACAATCGCTTCAACATCGTAAAAATCAAATTCGTCAATTGTCATATCGCACGCAACAGGTACGCCGCAGGACGATTTGGCAAGACTGCCGGTTACGCCGACTGTTTTAACGCTGATACCGGCGCGGGTGAGCATATCAACAGGCGCAAGGGCCTCGATAATTTCAAACCCGTCGGCTAAAAATACATAAACCATTTTTTATTCCTCACTTATAAGAGCAGCAGGTCTGCTCAGATTATAACCTTCAAAAAGATATTCTTCTATTTCAGGGATTTGCTCAAAAAACAGACTTTCAATCGGTATTTTGTGACTGATACCCCTTGCGCTGTAGTATTCAACAAGACTGTCGCTGGCAGGGATAAGACAAACCGTCATACACGATGAGCGGCAAAAGTTAATTAGTTTTGTCATAAAACCCTTGCCTTTAAAGTCATCGAGCGTGCAGGCGGCGTATATATAATGCGCTTGTCTGCCGTTTGCAACACATTTAACAATGTACATCATTGACACGGCCGTATCGCCCTCATAATACGCAAGGCACTGTGCGTCTTTAACGTTATCAATAAAGAAGTTGATATCGTCTGTGCTGTCACCGAAAGCCTGCCGCCAAAGGCGGATAATCTGTGTTCTGTCTGTGCAATAACTAATCATTGTAAACCGCCACAAATTTTTCGAGTATTATTTCAGGGTAGTACGACTGCTTTGCTTTTCTGAGTCCTTCAATTCCCAAATCCTCTTCCCTGTTAACATATATAAAGTCCTGCAGGCAATTCTTGGTGAATTCCTGATTGATAATTGGATAAGCGCCCTGTATATCGGCGGAAGCCTTTTCAAAATGAGTCACAAAACATCTGCCGTTTTGCTGTGCTTCACCAAGGCAGAAGGCTACCACTTTGCCGCCGATGCGGATAAGTCCGCCCCTCCAGCCGAGTTCATCAAAAGCATATAGCGCTTTTTTTACTGCGCCGAGTTCGTCATAGTAATCGGAATCATCGTCGCCTTTTTCCTCAATCCAACGGACGCTTGTCTGAATGCACTCTTCGATATTCGATTTACTAATTTCCTCAAAAGTCCAATCGGGATTGTTCTTTTTGAAATTTGTTATGTGATTGCGCTTGCCATGCAGTTTTTTGCCTGAAAGCGTAGTCATTTTTTCCACCAGATAAATATAGTCGCTGTCTCCGGGGTCACTGGTGTAATCAAATTTGCCGAAAAACGCTTCCTGCAAAAGGAGTTTATACCCCTCTGTAACACCGTAAATCTGCGGTACTGCGCCAAGCGACTTTGCATCTTCAATAATAAGTTTAACCGCTTCGGTAAAATCGCCCTCGCCAAGCGGAACGGAATACATTACCTCTTTACCCTCGCCCCACCTGCAGAACAAAAAGTTCTTGTGGCGTGCAATCTGCGTGTTATAAGCGTCTGTCCATATGTAAAGGTTGCCGAAGGTGTACTCGCAGTTCATACTGTTTGCGTGTTTTAAACACTCGTTAACCCAGCCTTTATCGGACAGTTCAGCCTGTTTAAAATTAAGCATTTTTAACTTCCTTATCTACTAATTCGCATATTTTGCTGTGGATAGTATCAATTGATAGGAGTTCGCCGTTCTCAGTGCAATCTACTACGCACCAGTTCTGTTTTTTTGCTGTGTACAGTGCCGACTTGCGGCATTTTTTTAAGAATTCAACGTTGCTTTCGTGAACATCTTTTTTGTTTTCATCGCCGCTGTAGCGGTCGGTCATAAGGCGCTGAGAAATCTCAACCGGCACATCAAGGTAAATAACAAGGTCCGGCTTTGGTATGCCGATTTTGTTATATTCAAAATCCTCGCTCCAGTCAAGATACGCGTCCCACTCGCATTGTTCCAGTTTTTCCATCTGGTAAATTGAGTTTGACGTTGCGTATCTGTCGGCAAGAATAACCGTGCCGTTTTCGTAATCCTGTTTCCAGTTAAGTTTATATGAAGCAAAGCGGTCGACCGCGTAAAAAGCACCTGCCGCATAAGCGTTAACATCATCTGCCGACTTGCCAAATTCGCCCGCAAGGTACATGTTAACAAGCGTGCTCGAGGGCGAGTCGTAATCAGGCAGTTTAATTTTCTTAAAATTAACGCCGGTGTCTGCTAAGTGCTTTTCAAGCAGAGCAGTCTGAGTAGATTTGCCGCTGCCGTCAAGCCCTTCAATTATTATTAGTTTTGGCATCTTTTTTCTCTAACCTTCTTTTATTGCCCTTTTCATCAACAATGTATGTGTTTTCAAGTTGGCTGATAAGGCTTGCCTTGTAGGAATTAATGTATTCAAGCCTTAAATTTGCCTGTTCCCTCTTTTCTTCTTCGGTCAGACCTTCGGGAGTTTTTGACTTGCGGGCAAGTTCGTTTATTCTGTCAATTTTTTTCTGTTCCATTAGTCTAAAAAGTCCTTCAGTTTTTTGCTTCTGCTCGGGTGGCGGAGTTTGCGAAGCGCCTTTGCTTCAATCTGTCTGATACGTTCACGCGTTACGTTAAACTCTTTGCCGACTTCCTCAAGCGTTTTCGGATTACCGTCCTCAAGACCAAAGCGCAGAGAAAGCACCTTTTCTTCGCGTGGAGTAAGAGTTTTAAGCACCTCAGCAAGTTGCTCTTTGAGCAGACTCATTGAAGCCGCGTCTGCAGGTGCGAGAGCGTCGTCGTCAGGAATAAAGTCGCCGAGGTGAGAATCTTCCTCCTCGCCGATTGGTGTTTCAAGCGAAACAGGGTCCTGCGCAACACGAAGAATCTCGCGCACCTTATCGCAAGGCATTTCAAGATACTCGGCAATTTCCTCAGGAGTTGGTTCGTGACCGTTGAGGTGCAGGAGTTGCGACTTCGCTTTTTTTACCTTATTGATAGTTTCAACCATATGGACAGGGATTCTGATAGTACGTGCCTGGTCTGCAATAGCACGGGTTATAGCCTGACGAATCCACCATGTAGCGTAGGTTGAAAACTTAAATCCTTTGGTATAATCAAACTTGTCCACCGCTTTGATAAGACCAAGGTTACCCTCCTGAATAAGGTCGAGGAACTGCATACCTCTGCCGACATAGCGCTTTGCAATGCTGACAACAAGACGAAGGTTAGCCTCTGCAAGACGTTTTTTCGCGTTTTCATCATCATCGGCAATCTTGATTGCAAGTTCAATTTCCTCCTCAGCGGTGAGAAGCGGAATTCTGCCGATTTCCTTAAGATAAACTTTAACAGGGTCGTCCATTGCGGCATTGTCGTTAACCGCAACGGTTTCAGCCGCGTCAGTTTCCTTTGGGAGGTCAACCTCAAGAGTAATACCGTCGAGTGTTTCCGCGGAAAAGTCATCAACTATATTGATATTAGCCGCGTCAATCATCTCGTTAAGTTTTTCAAGTTCCTCAACGTCAAGGTCGAGTTCAACAATTATATTGTCAATTTCCTGTGCGGTGAGATGTCCTGAACTTTTGCCCTTCTCAACAAGTTTTTTAAACGCCGCATTTTTCTTTTCTTCATGAGTTGCAGGTGATGTATTAGTATTCTTATCCATAGTTTATTCTCCTCACTCTATGTATTAACCAAACAGTTTGCGGAAATCATCATCGCTGATGTTGTCCATATCTGTATTTTTGACTTGTTCGTTTGAATATTCTTCGCTGATAATTTTAATGCAGTCAAGAAATTCCTTTTCAGGATTAGTACTGTCTGTCGAGCGTGCAATTATACCCGACAGCCTGCCCATTTCATTATCACTCAGATTCTCGCTAAAATGCATTAAATCGACATCGAGTTTAAGTGATATCCTCTCACATACAAGTGAATAAATCTTTTGATGAAAACCTGCAGTGAGCATTGATACATCAATTTTATCAGTATATTTTATAAGTTTGTTGTGGTGAAGCAGCAGACCGATTAGCCTGTCCTCCGCCCTCAGTTTGCGCGTTGTTGTGGAGGCGTCAAAACTCTCCTTATGATTTTTGCGCATACTGTCGGTAACTGCGCTTGAAGTTTCCCTCCGCCGTGCGCGGTTAGCGGCGCGGCGCGTAGAACTTGCAAGTTGCAATTTAATACTGTTTTTATCAACGCCAAGTTCTTCAGCAAGGCGTGACATATACAAATCCTGCTCAATAGGCGAAGCGGTGCTGAGTATGCGCACACATTCATTGAGAAAATCAATTTTGCCCTGCGTGGTGTTTATATCGTAATTGTTCCTTGCCCGCAGTATTTCAAACTCGGTTTCGTTTGAAGCGCCTTCAAGCATTGCGGCAAATTTATCACGACCCACATTTTTAATGATTTCGTCAGGGTCCTTGCCGCCCGTAAGCGCAGGTATACGAACTTTAATATCTGTCTGATTGAACAGTGTAATTGCTTTATTTACAGCCTTTTGACCTGCTTCGTCAGCGTCGTAGGCGAGTATAACTTCGTTAGCATAGCGCGATATCAGCCTCACCTGCTCGGCAGTGAGCGCCGTACCGCAACCTGCAACAGCATTGGTAAAACCAGCCTGATGCATTGCGATAACGTCCATATATCCCTCGCACAGGATAAAACTATCCTTACCGCTGTCCTTTGCAAGATTGAGGGCAAAAAGTTCGTTGGTCTTTTTATAGACCATTGTGTCTCCGGTGTTGATATATTTAGGTTTTGAGTTATCAAGCACACGTCCGCCAAAGGCGATAACATTACCGCGCACGTCAATAATCGGCGTCATAAACCTGTTGCGGAATATATCGTAATAACCTTTTTGTCCGCGCTTTATAAGCCCCGCGGCTTCCATATCCGAAATCCTGAATCCCTTTGATTTAAGGTGCTTAAGCAGCATATCCCAGGAATCAGGAGCATATCCAAGTCCGAATTTTGTGATAGTCTTTTTTGTAAGTCCTCGGTTAAGAAGATAATTAAGTCCGACTTTACCTTCATCGCTCATCAGATATGAGTTGAAAAATCGGGCAGCCTCGCGGTTAGCAGCAAGAATAGTTTTGCGCTGTTTTGCTAACGAGTTGTCATATCCGTCGTCAGGCATTTGCAAACCTGCTCTGTCCGCAAGCGACTTAACTGCGTCGACATAATCAAGGTTTTCTATCCTCTTTACAAATCCGATAGCGTCACCGCCCGCGCCGCAACCGAAACAGTAAAACGACTGCGTGTCAGGATAAACCGTAAATGACGGTGTTTTTTCATTATGAAACGGACACAAACCGACATAAGTTCTGCCCCTGCGCTTAAGAGTGACGTAAGTTGAGATAATGTCATTAATATCGGTTCGCAATTTTAAATCGTTTATAAAACTATCGCTGATTGCCAATTATCTCAACTCCTTTCTCTTAGTATTAGTTTATTCAAGCCAGAACTTTGGCACAAACAGTTCGTTGAACATTCTTACAGAATAGTTGTCGCTCATACCTGCAATATAGTCGCAAACGGCGCGTTCTTCACCGTCACGCTCTGCAATTGCGATGTAATCACCCGGAAGCTTGTCCGTATTCTTTATGTAGTAATCGTAAAGTTTTTCAATCATCGCAACGGCTTTTACTTCTTCACTCTTGCAAACGGGGTTGCGATAAACCGCCGTAAACATAAACTCATGCAGGTCGTTAAAGTAAGCGTAGTAATCATCATCCATACGGATTTTGTCGCCGGACTGACTGTTATCAACAACGTTCTGTACCATTGAGTCAATGCGCTCACCCTTGCTCATTCCGAGTTTAAGGCGAAGGTCAAGAGGAATCATCTCCTCAGTCATAACACCAGCGCGGATTGCGTCGTCAATATCGTGGTTGATATAGGCGATATGGTCTGCAATACGGATAATCTGACCTTCGAGGGTATACGCTTCCTCACCACGAGTGTGGCAAAGAATACCGTTTTTAACCTCGTCTGTAAGGTTGAGACCTTTTCCGTCCTTTTCAATAAACTCGGCAACGCGCACGCTCTGCTCAAAATGCTTGAAGCCGAAAGGCGACAACGCGTCGAGCGCCCTTTCCCCTGCGTGGCCAAACGGTGTATGACCGAGGTCGTGACCGAGTGCAATCGCTTCCGTCAAATCCTCATTGAGTTGCAGCGCTCTTGCAATAGTGCGTGCAATCTGCGACACCTCAAGCGTATGAGTGAGCCTTGTCCTGTAATGGTCGCCCGACGGTGCGAGAAACACCTGCGTTTTATGCTTGAGTCTGCGGAAGGACTGACTGTGAATAATCCTGTCCCTGTCACGCTGAAAGCAAGTTCTGATATCGCACTCGTCCTCTGCGCGGCTTCTGCCTCTTGACTCGCAGGCAAGAGTTGCACGGGGCGATAATATTTTCTTTTCATTTTCTTCGGTTATGAGTCTGATTTTTTCCACAATACGCTCCGAAACATGAATAATATGTGTTATAAACGCTATTTTTATAATTATTTACTCAAAAAAGTAAAAAATTCCTTTAATAATATTGATTATTTTAAAATAAAATATTAAAATAATCAAGAGGTTATTGTATGATATATGTATTTTTAACAATTGCAG
>ONXZ01000011.1 GCA_900321905.1 uncultured Eubacteriales bacterium | reverse complement strand
AATATACAGCACGCCCATCAGCGATGAGCCGATTTGAGTTGCAAGTCTGATGCGCTGTGCTTCGCCGCCGGAGAGTGTGCCTGAACTGCGTGAAAGCGACAGATAATCAAGTCCGACGGAGTTGAGGAACGTCAGTCGTTCCCTGATTTCGCGGATAACAAGGTTGCCAATCATCTGCTGTTTTTCGGTGAGTTCAAGGTTGTTGATAAAGTCGAGTTCTTCGCTTATGGACATCTTGCAGAACTCGTAAATATTTTTGCCGCCGACCGTGACCGCAAGCGACTGTGGCTTGAGCCTTGCGCCTTTGCAGGAATTGCAGTTGCACTCGCGCATAACAGATTCAATATCGTTTCGAGCCCAGTCGGAATTAGTTTCTTTATATCTGCGGCTGAGGTTTGTGATAACGCCCTCAAAGTCGTTTTTGTATGTGCCTGTGCCATATGAGGTCACGCGTTTCATACTGATTTTTTTGCCTTTGGTGCCGTGCAGAATTACGTCAAGTGCAGTATCACCAATCATCTCAATCGGCATATCGAGCGAAAAGTCGTACTCTTTGGCAAGCGCTTCCATATACATTCTTGCAATAGAACTGCCTTCAGCAACGTTCCAGCCGCTTGCCTTGATAGCGCCCTGGTTAATCGAGAGTTTTTTGTCGGGGATAATCAAATTCTCGTCAATCTCTTTGAAAGTGCCGAGTCCGTCGCACTTTGAGCAAGCGCCAAACGGATTGTTAAACGAGAACATTCTCGGACTCATTTCGTCAATAGAAACACCGTGCTCAGGGCAGGCGTAGTTAAGGCTGAACAGTTCTTCGCCCTTGCCTACCATATCAATAAGCACAACGCCGTCAGAAAGTTTTGTTGCGGTTTCGATACTGTCTGTGAGCCTCGACTTTATTTCGTCTTTCATCACAAGGCGGTCAACTACAACTTCAATGTTGTGCTTTTTATTCTTTTCAAGTTTTATTTCCTCGGAAAGGTCGTGCATCTCGCCGTCAATTCGCACGCGGACAAAACCCTGTTTGCGCACGTCGGCGAGTTCTTTTACAAATTCGCCCTTTTTGCCTTTGGCAATCGGCGCCATAACCTGCAATTTTGCACCCGTTTCAGCCTGCATAATTCTGTCGACAATCTGGTCGACGGTCTGCTGTGTTATCTCGCGTCCGCAGACTGTGCAGTGCGGTGTGCCGATACGCGCCCAGAGCAGTCGCAGATAGTCGTAAATCTCGGTTACCGTGCCAACTGTTGAACGCGGGTTTTTGCTTGTGGTTTTTTGGTCGATTGAGATAGCGGGAGACAGTCCCTCAATGTAGTCAACGTCAGGTTTTTCCATCTGACCGAGGAACATTCGCGCGTAAGACGAAAGCGATTCAACATATCTGCGCTGACCCTCCGCGTAAATCGTATCAAACGCAAGCGAACTTTTGCCTGAGCCTGAAAGACCTGTAAATACAACAAGTTTGTCACGCGGAATTTCAATATCAATATTTTTCAGATTATGCTCTTTAGCACCTTTTACAACAATGTTTTTAATCATATTATTTCACCTTTTCAGTGTGTGGTCAAATATTTGTCAAGTCCGATTTTACCTTCTGTTGTGACAGGCAAAATCCATTTTTTTGTTTTGTATCTGCGTATTGTAAAGAAGATTTTGATGTAATCCTCAAACGCAAACATTACGATGTAGCACCATATGAACGGCAGTTTCAGCACATACGCCGCTATCACGGTTGCAGGCAGCGAAAACAGCCACAGCGACGCAAGGTCGTATTTAGCGGCGCTCAAAGTGTCGCCGCCTGCACGGAGAATACCAACAATCATAGTGTAGCCGAGCGTCCTCATCGGCAGTTCAATCGAGTAAATTACAATCAGTTGTATCGCAGTTGTTATCGTCAATTGGCTGATGTTGTTGCCCATATCAAATATGTTAACAAGCGGCGCACGGAAAATAATCGCAATTATTCCGATTAGTACAGACGCCGCAGGCACAATAATCATAAACCGCCTGGAGTCGGTCAGACCGCGCTCAATTTCGCCTTTGCCGACAGACTTGCCAATCATAACCGCGCTCGCGTTGCAGAGTCCTATAAAAAACACATACTCGATGTTTTCAAAACTCTTGAGTATCGTGATTGCCGCATAGTATTCGTAACCCATATTGGAGAAAATGAGCGTGTACAGAAAGGTTCCGCCGCCCCACAGCGATTCGTTGAGGATTACAGGGATTGCCTTTTTTGAAAACGCTGCAACGTTTTGCTTTTTAATGCTGAACACGTCTTTGACAGGCGCGATGATTATGTTCTTTTGCGCAAGCGACAGCAATATAAGCACAATAACGCCAACCCATGCGGATATTAATGTTGCAAGCGCCGCGCCGCTGATACCCATTTTTCTGAAACCGAAATTGCCAAAAATCATACAGTAGTCAAGTCCGATATTCAGCACCGTTGTGATTGCCGAAATGTACATCGGCAGTCGCACTTTTTCAGTAGAACGTAGCACCACCGATAGTATGTTGGTAATTGCAACAGCAGGGTATGAAAATGCAATTATAACAAGGTATTTGCTGCCCTCGTCAATTACGCCTTTATTGCTGTTAAACAGGTGTATAACGCTGTTCGGAGCGAAGAAACTGAGCGCAAAAAACACTGCCGATACCGCAAGCGATATCGTGAGCGAAATACCCATTGTAACGTGTATGTTCTTTTTATCCTTAACGCCCCAGTACTGCGACACAAACACACCTGTAGCGGAGCAGATGCCGAATATAATCATATTCATCAGCCAGCCCCACTGACCTGCCATACCGACCGCAGCAAGCGATTTGTCGCCGAGGCGGCTGACAAGCAGAGTGTCGACGAGCGTAAACGAACTTGTCAGCATATTCTGCATTGCCACAGGCAAAGCAAGTCCGGCAGTCTTTTTCCAAAAGTTTTTATCGTTAAAGAGTTTTGCCATAGTTAAAGTTTTGTTATATCAGTTTTCGTCAGATAGTTCCATAATCTTGTCACGCAGGAAGGCAGCGTGTTCAAATTCAAGCATTCTTGCCGCTTCTTTCATTTCACGCGTGAGTTTTTCAATCATAACCTTGCGCTCTTTTGCGGTCATACGCTTGCCGCGTGAGTCAAGATTTTCTTTGCTTGTAATCTCAATGATTTCACGCACGTCTTTTTTGATTGTCTGCGGTTTTATTCCGTGCGCTTCGTTGTACGCTTCCTGTATACCGCGGCGGCGCAGAGTTTCGCTGATAGCGCGCTCCATAGACGGCGTTACGCTGTCGGCGTACATAATAACCTCGCCGTTTTCGTTACGCGCCGCGCGTCCGATTGTCTGCACAAGCGATGTTTCACTGCGCAAAAATCCCTCTTTGTCAGCGTCAAGAATTGCCACAAGCGACACTTCGGGTATGTCAAGACCTTCGCGCAGCAGGTTGATTCCGACAAGCACATCAAAGTTGCCAAGTCGCAAATCGCGTATAATTTCCATACGCTCAATCGTGTCAATATCGTGGTGCATATAGCGCACTTTGATTTCAAATCCTTCAAGGTAAGCGGTCAAATCCTCAGCCATTTTCTTGGTGAGAGTTGTAACAAGCACGCGCTCGCCGCGCTCTGTACGCAGGTTGATTTCGCTCACAAGGTCGTCCATCTGGTCGTCAGTCGGTTTAACAACAATGTTCGGGTCAAGCAGACCTGTCGGTCTGATAACCTGCTCAACAACCTGCATGCTTTTTTCCTTTTCAAACTCGGCAGGCGTTGCAGATGTAAATATTACTTGATTAACTTTACCGTAAAACTCGTCAAATGTCAGCGGCCTGTTGTCAAACGCAGACGGCAGACGGAAGCCGAAGTCGATAAGGCTCTTTTTGCGCGAATGGTCGCCGCCGTACATACCGTGTATCTGCGGCAGCATAACGTGGCTCTCGTCAACAAACATAAGAAAGTCGTCCGGGAAGTAGTCAAGCAGTGTAAACGGCGCTGCGCCCGGCGCTCTGCCGCTCATAACGCGCGAGTAGTTTTCAATACCCTTGCAAAAGCCTGTTTCCTGCAGCATTTCAAGGTCGTTCATCGTGCGCTCACGAATTCTCTGTGCTTCAAGCAACTTGCCTTTTTCCTCAAAATACTGCACGCGCTCAACCATTTCGTTATAGATTTCGTCCATCGCGATTTTGAGTTTGTCCTGGCTTACAACGTAAAGCGAAGCAGGATACACAACAGCGCTTGACAGCACGCCCTCTACCTTACCTGTGAGAGGGTTAATCTCGGTGATTCTGTCAATCTCATCACCGAAAAACTCAACGCGGATAGCGTTGCCGTTACTGCCGGCGGGGAAGATTTCAAGCGTGTCACCGCGTACTCTGAACTTGTTGCGCACAAAGTTTATGTCGTTGCGCTCGTACTGAATTTCCACAAGTTTTGCAATAATCTCGTCACGGTCTTTCTGCATACCTGTGCGCAGCGATATAACCATGTTTTTGTAGTCAACAGGGTCGCCGATTGAGTAAATGCACGACACAGACGCAACTATAATCACGTCGCGCCTTTCAGACAAAGCAGCAGTCGCCGAATGGCGCAGTTTGTCAATCTCGTCGTTAACTGCGCTGTCTTTTTCAATATAGGTGTCGGTGGTAGGAACATATGCTTCAGGTTGATAGTAGTCGTAGTAACTTACAAAGTATTCAACAGCGTTTTCGGGGAAGAACTCCTTGAACTCGCTGCAAAGTTGCGCTGCAAGCGTTTTGTTGTGTGCAAGTACAAGGGTAGGGCGGTTGACTTTCTCAATAATGTTAGCCATTGTGAAGGTTTTGCCGGAACCCGTAACGCCCATCAGCGTCTGCTCTTTGTCGCCGCGAAGTACTCCCTCCGCGAGTTTTTCAATAGCCTGTGGCTGGTCGCCTGTCGGCTTGTATTCACTTACAAGTTTAAATCTGTCCATATAAATTATTTTCCCGATTTTTGATATTCATTATATTATACAATAATCAAAGTTTCTTTTCAAGTTTTAACTTTGCGATTGAATTTATCTTGTTAATAGTTTATAATAGTAACTGATTAGAAGGAGTGTTATTTATGGATAATGTAAAAATCAAAACTAAACTTGGCGACATCTGCGGTCTTGATATGGGCGAGTATGTCGAATTCAGAGGCATACGCTATGCCACAGCAGGCAGGTGGGAGTACCCCGAAATTTGCGGCGCGTGGGACGGCGAATACGACGCTACGGAGTTCGGCGCAAACTGCTATCAGCGCAGAGCGTTTGAAAATGACGCGGAGTGCAATCCGTTTTACCACAAAGAGTTCAGAGTCGGACAGACCTTTACATACAGCGAGGACTGCCAGTTCCTCAATATTGATATGCCCAAAAACGCGGAAAACCTGCCTGTTTTAATTTATATTCACGGCGGCAGTTTTACCGGCGGCAGTTCCGATGAAGGTCACATTAACGGCAAGGTTTATGCAGAAAGAGGTATTGTTTTTGCATCAATCAACTACCGTCTTGGCCCTTACGGATTTTGTTCGCACCCTGACCTTACTGATGAAAAGGGCAGGTGCGGCAACTTCGGTATGTACGACCAACTCGCCGCTTTAAAGTGGATTAAGCAAAATATTGCTGAGTTTGGCGGCAACCCTGACGACATCACTATTATGGGCGAGAGCGCGGGTGCAATGAGCGTTGACCTCCTCGTTTCAAGTCCGCTTGTCAAGGGCCTTTACAAAAACGCGATTATGATGTCAGGCGCAGCAATTCAGCGTTCGCTCGGCAAGCCGTTTGAACCTGAAAAAACCCGTGAGTTTTGGGAAAACGTAATGGACAAAATGGGCGCTGAAACGTTTGAGGAATTCAAAGAGAGCGATGTTAAAACTCTCTACTACGCTTGGCTTGTCGCTCAAAAGGATTTTAAAATGAGCATTCGCTATACTCTGCCTGTATATGACGGCGAACTCATCACCGCGGATAATTTCAATATGAAAACTATCCCCGATGTGCCTATTCTCCTCGGTATCACCCAAACGGATATGGTTCCAATAGCGCTTGAAATTTTCACAAGGCAGTACGCAAAACGCTGCGAGGAACATAAAAACAAGTGCTACGTTTACAGTTTTAACCGTAACCTACCGGGCGACACAAAGGGCGCTTGGCACGCTTGCGATTTAATGTATGCGTTTGCAACTCTTGAACGTAACTGGCGTCCGTTTGGCAGAGTGGACTACGATATCTCTCACCAGATGATTGAGTGCATTACCGCCTTTGTTAAAACGGGCGACCCGAACTGTGACGCCGTCCCTAAGTGGGAGCCGGGCGCAAAAATGCCTATGTGCTTTAGCGAGCATACAGGTCCTGCGCCGCTTAAAACAAAGGAATTTTTCAGAAATACTTTTGCCGATAACGGAGCGTTTTAATGAAGTTTTACCACAGTTTTGAGCAGTCGGAGCGCGGTGATTCGTTTGTCGAATACACTTCTGACGGCGCGACTGCAAGGCTCGATTTTATATCAGACAGCGCAGTACGCGTTGCCGTTTATAAAACGGGCGCAAAAATGCAAAACACCTTTAACGTAAACCCTGCGAGCAACCTTTCGCACACAGGGCGTAAAAGGATTGATACTGCGGACTTTACGTTGATTACACCGTCTGTAACGGACGGTGTTTTTGCCTTGCCCTGCGGCGTTAAAATCAAAGTTAATCAAAGTAATTTTCTTTTGACTTACTATAAGGGCGACAGCGTGCTTTTTGCTGACCGTGCGCCGATTGCATATAACCTTGAGCATGAATTCGGCGGCGGAGTTTATCACTTTGTGTCGCGTGCTGAGGGCGAGCATATCTATGGCTGCGGTGACAAGGGCGGCGGCATAGATAAGTCGGGCAGGGCATTCCGTATTGAAACAACTGACTGCATGGGCTATAACGCCCAAAGTACCGACCCGCTTTATAAGCATATTCCGTTTTATATATGTGAAAATTCTGTCGGCTCTTACGGTATTTTTTATGATACTTCCTGCACGTCATACCTCGATTTCGGCAAGGAAGTTGATAACTATTACGAGCCGTACAAATACTTTAAGTCAGAGGATAACTGCCTTGTTTATTATGTGTTTTTTGGCACTAAACTTGAGATAGTACAGCAGTTTTCCGCCCTTTGTGGCAAGCAGATTTTGCCGCCGAAATGGAGTTTTGATTACTGCGCAAGCACTATGGCGTATACCGACGCGGAAAACAGCAGCGAGGAGTTTGACGGTTTCCTCGATATGATACACAAAACAGGTCTTTCCTGCAGCGGATTTTACCTTTCGTCAGGTTACACTTCAATCGGTAATAACCGTTATGTTTTTAATTGGAATACAGATAAATTTCCAAACCCTGCGGAGTTTGTCGGCAAGTTTGCAGATGAGGGCATACATATTATACCTAACATCAAGCCGGCGTTTTTGATTGACCACCCAATGTACAGCGACCTTGCCGACAGGGGTCTGTTTATCAAAAATCCTGACGGCACGCCGTATATCACGCAGTTTTGGGACGGCGGCGGAAGTTACCTCGATTTCACTAATCCCGAAGCGTTTGATTTCTGGAAAACGCAGGTGACTGAAAAATTGCTTGACCTCGGAATTGACGCCACCTGGAACGACAATAACGAGTTTGATATCAAGGACGATGAGGCGGTGTGCGCGAACGGCGAAAAAGCCTGCACCCTGCGTCCGACTCTTACATACCTTATGGTGCTTGCTTCGTACGAGGCGCAGGTTGAAAAACGCCCTGAACTACGTCCGTTTCTCTCAACGCGCAGCGGCTCGTCAGCCGTTCGCAGACTTGCACAGACCTGGTCCGGCGATAACCGCTCGGAGTTTGCAGACCTCAAATATTGCCACAATATCGGACTCACAATGTCCATAAGTTCGCTGATGTTTTACGGCCACGACCTCGGCGGCTTTACGGGCGATATGCCATCGCGTGAACTTTTGCTTCGCTGGATTCAGCACGGTATATTTGAGCCGCGCTTTACAATACATTCCTGGAACAAAGACGGCTCTGCAACAATGCCGTGGAGTTATCCTGATATTATTCCTGCGGTGCAAAAACTCTTTGAGCAGCGCCGCTCGCTTGTGCCGTATCTTTACAGCACAGCGTACAAGTGCGTGCGCGACGATGTACCGATGAACGCACCGCTGTTCCTTTATTATGATGAAGAAAAACTGAAGGACGATGTTCACGCAATGATGGTTGGACGCGACCTTCTTGTGCCGTTTGCGTTTGACGAAAATATGCACGGCGTAAATGTCTATCTGCCAAAGGGCGATATTTGGTACTATGACGAGGTTAAGTATGTCGGCGGTCAGTATGCCGACGCTCCGTGCGAGCCTACAGACGTCGTGCCGTGTTTTGTGCGCGGTGGCAGCGTTATCCCGATGGACGGCAAACTTGTTGTTTATCCTGTTGAAGGCGGCAAATTCACAAGCGAATTCTTTGATGATGACGGCATTACTAACGCATATAAAAACGGCGACTGCGTGCTGCTCGAAATTGCTGTAAACTGCACTGATACCACAGTTGAAGTGTCTTTTGAGAACAAGGGCAGCACCCCGCACACACCGCAGTTTGAACTCTGCGCCGCCGATAGCAGACAGTTAATAATTAGGTAGTATGAAATCATTAACAGTTACAAAAAATGATGAGGGTCAGCGACTTGACAGATTTTTGCAAAAAACGTTTGAATCTCTGCCTAAGTCGATGATGTTCAAGCAAATAAGAAAAAAGAATATTAAAGTAAACCGCAAGCGCTGCACTCCTGAACAAATACTGCGCGAAGGTGATGTTATCGACCTCTACATTAACGATGATATGCTCAGAGAAAAGAAGGTGCATTACGATTTTCTCAAAGCGCCAAAGGACATAGATATAGTTTTTGAGGACGACAATATTATCCTGCTCAACAAGCCGCAAGGTATGCTCTGTCATCCTGACGGCAGGGAGTATGTCAACACTCTGCTCTCCTCGCTCAAGCGTTATCTTTATGAAAAAAGAGAGTATTCACCTGATAGTGAAAACTCATTTGCTCCTGCGCTTGCAAACCGTATTGATCGCAACACGGCAGGCATAGTTATCGGCGCAAAAAACGCTGCGGCTCTGCGCTTGCTTACGGCAAAAATAAAAAATCGCGAGGTCGGCAAATACTACCTCACGATTGCGAGCGGCAAGTTTGAAAAACAACAGGACACGCTGACTGCGTATCTTATCAAAGACGAGCGCAAAAATATGGTTAAGGTGCTTGACAGCGCTTGTGACGGCGCAAAGCGTATAGAAACAAAGTACCGCGTGCTTGATACGGCAGGCGACTTCACCATGCTTGAAATTGAACTGCTTACCGGCAGAACACACCAAATCAGGGCGCAACTTGCCGCAATCGGTCACCCTCTGCTCGGCGACGGCAAGTACGGCAAGACTCACGGCAGATACCGTCAGGAACTCTGCGCATACAAGGTTAAATTCGATTTTGTCGGCGATTCGGGCTGCCTTGACTATCTTGCAGGCAGGGAGTTCAGCCTTGATTCCTGCGGTGTGCAAACTAAATTTGAGGAGTTAAAAAGTGGAAGATAAGTTTATCAGAATAATATCGCCGGTGTCCCTGCCTGTCATTTTGCTGTTTGACGCGGCGGTGGGATATTATATGTATATAGCAGTAATAAAAATAATGGCAGACAAAGGCGCTTTTGCCACAATTTTTCTTGTGCTGCAGTCTTTTGCGGTGATTATTGCAATCCTCGCCACGCGTGAAGTTCTGCGCCACGGCGTAATGATTACGGATAAATATGTTGAGTTTACCGCCCTTGACAGCGACAACAAAGTGCGTTTTGACGAGATTGACAGAATTGAGATTGTAAAAGACACAAAAGCCAGCCTGAAAAAGAATTTTGTCAACCGCTATTCCTCGCTCGTTTTCTATCTCAACGACGACACCGTCCTCACCGTAGAACTCGGCATTACAACCAAACGCAAACTCACCCAAATCGAAACGGAAATAAACAAAAGGATTAAAAACAATACTAATTAAAAATACACTTGCTTTTTTAATATTGATATTGTATAATAGCAGGGCAATATGGAGAGTTGTCCGAGCTGGCCGAAGGAGCACGATTGGAAATCGTGTAAACCGTCAAAGCGGTTTCGAGGGTTCGAATCCCTTGCTCTCCGCCAAGTATAAGCCGACTCTCTTGAGTCGGTTTATTTGTTGCAAGGAATTCGAACCCGAAGGCTTGAGCGTAAGCAAAACAGTCCAGTGGACTGTTTTATAGCGAAAGGTTGTGAAATCGGTACCGCAGCCAAAGGCTGGGGTGATGAACAACACAATTTGCAAAATTGCAGAATCCCTTGCTCTCCGCCAAGTGTAAGCCGACTCTCTTGAGTCGGCTTATTTGTTGCAAGGAGGAATTATATGAAAAAGGTTGTTGCTATTGTAGTTGCTGCTTTGCTGATATTCGCAGGCAGCGTGTTTACATTTCTCGCGGTTGATGCCAGCCTTGACCTTGCCGTTGATCAAATTGCAATCAACGCCGCAGGTGATAACAGCAAGGCTATGCAAAAGGCAAATGACAGCAAAAAACACCTTGATTCAATCAGACAAAAATGGATTGGATATTCTTGCACTGCAGTGGCAAGTTACTTTGTTTCACTTGCAATTATTGTTACGCTGATAGTGAAACTTTTAAAGTCAAAAAATGTTCGCGAGTGATATTTTTTCGTTTTCATAGTAAGCATATAACTGCGCTCTTAGTGAGTGCAGTTCTTTTGTTTCTTCGCCCTTCCCGTAGGGCATTGCGCGTATTTGCAGGGCGATTCCGTCAAGCAGAGCGTGCTCGCCAACCGCATAAAGCAGGTCATTTTTTGTATTCCATTGTTTTTCAAGTCTTTTTATTTCATTCTTGTATTTTGCTTCGTCGTTGTTTTTGAGCGCCGTTTCAGCCGCTGTGATGGACTCGTTCATATCACGGTAAAAACACTCAATGTACTTCTGCTCGCCTGTACAGAGCGCTGCCGTAAGCGCAAGAAAAATTATTGCAAACCAGAGCCTTTTCATCACTTTTTCTCCTTTTTGATAATATACGTTTTGCCGTCGCCGTCAATCGTGAGCAGCATAATGTCTTTGCTCCTAACACCGAGCGCCGCGGCGATAACCTCGATTTTATTGTCACTTGAAACATCGCCTGCAAAGTATTCGTTAACAGGCTTGCCGTCCATAATTATCGGCACGCCAATGCTCTTCTGCGGTGCGTTTATATCAAGCACTTTCGGTGTGACAGGCGCTACCTCACTTTTACACTGCACTGTCAGCGTGCCGTTTGTTTCAACAACTGCGTTTTGCACGTCTGCGATGTTAAAAATATCCTTTTGCCTCAGGGCGTCAAGCAAATCGTCAACCGTAAAACGCAGCCGCCCCAGCGCCTTTTGCTGCAGAATTCCGTCTTTTATTACAAACACGGGTCTGCCCTGAATAAGATTGCGAAATTTTATTGATTTCATCGACAGCGCAGATTCGATAATTTCAAGGCTGATGAATATTAAAATCGGTATCAGCGATGTCGCCATGGGTATTGCATGCTCCTCCAGCGGAATTGTCGCAACTGCTGAAATCAGTATTGTTATAACGAGTTCCTGCGGTTTTAGTTCGCCGACTTGCCGCTTGCCCATAATGCGTACTGCGGCTATAACAAAAATGTAAATAATCACCGAGCGTATAAGTGTAATTGTCATTTTAATCACCAGTCATATTGTGCATAAAACGGCGCAGGGTATACATAATAATTTTGATTTGGCGGTGATGAAATGAAGATTTTTGACAACTATGAATTGACCCGTGACTGGCTTAAAAGCGACTTTCTGGACTGCTCTGACTTCCTTTTGCGCGAAGTCGTTGTTGCAGGGCGAAAAGCGCTTTTTTGCGCTATGGACGGACTTGTTGACTCTGTTGCGCTGTCGCATATGGTGACGGAACCGCTGCTCGCAGACAAAACAGAATTCAAAACGCCTTTTGAACATTATGAACATCTTAAAACTTCCGTCCTTTGCGCCGCTGAGATGAACGACGCCGAAACGTTTGAAGATGTCGAATTCTACCTGATGAGCGGCTTTGCAGCGGTATATCTTGATGGCTGTCCGCGTTTTATAGTGCTTGGCGTGCAGGGGTGGAACAGACGAAGCACCGATGAGCCTACTAACGAAGCGATGGTTAAAGGCTCAAAAGAGTGTTTTGTCGAGGTGCTTAACGATAACAAGGCGCTGCTCAGAAAACGTGTTAAAACAAGCATGCTTAAAATGAAGCAGATTAAAGTCGGCAAAGAGGTTGAAGTGCCTGTTGTGATTGCTTATATCGACGGCAGGGCAGACGCGGACGACGTTATGAAAATCGAGCAGCGCATACAGTCTGCGCCGCTTGAAACTGTGTCGGATTTTGGCGAGATAGCGGCGTTTATTACAGAGAGCGAGCACACATTTTTCAGCACAGTCGGCAACACCGAGCGCCCTGACGTGCTTGCCTCCAAACTGCTTGAGGGACGCATTGCCGTGATGATTGAAGGTACGCCGTTTGCGGTGTATACGCCGTATCTTTTCAGCGATAATTTTTCCTCGCTTGACGATTACAACAATCCGCCGTTTTATGCTTCGTTTATACGACTGCTAAAGTATTTTGCGTTTGGAATTTCAACCTTTTTGCCTGCACTTTATGTGGCAATCGGCTCGTTTCATCAGGAGATGATTCCGACTTCGCTTTTGTACCTTGTTGCTTCAAGCGAGGAGGCAACGCCGTTTCCGCTGCTGCTTGAGGCAATAATAATACACCTGCTTTATGAAATTATGCGCGAAGCAGGCTTGCGGCTGCCCAACACAATCGGTCACGCTGTGTCGATAATCGGCGCAATAGTTATAGGTGAAGCAATGGTAACGGCGGGCATTATAGGCGAGCCGATGCTCGTTGTCGTTGCGCTAACTGCAATTGCTTCATACGTTGTGTATCCGCTGTACGAAAGCGTTGCGGTTATGCGCCTTGTGTTTATAATGATTGCAGGACTAACCGGAGTTTACGGTCTTACGCTTTCCGCGTGCGCGCTATTTGTAAATCTATGCTCACTGTCATCGCTCGGCGTGCCTTATTCCGCGCCTGTCAGTCCGCTCACACCGCCGTCACTTGGCGATACGCTTATCAGACGTAGTTGGCGCGTACTTGCCGACAGAAAAGTGCGTATTAAAAATCTGGAGGGTACTGTTGATGACAAGGGCAAAAACTAACACAATTTCGAGCGGGCAACTTGCATGCCTGCTTGTGGTTTCACGCCTTACGGGCGCGCTGTTAAACGACTCCGTGTCGCTTGTCCAGTTTGCGTGCGAACTGGCTGTAACTATCGTGTTTTCGATACTTGTGTTGATTGCAGAAAGGGTTAATTTCAGGGTGAACAAAATCTTTTTGGCTGCTGCTTTTTTTGCACTCGCAGCGGCTGACTGTGTATCGTATATCTCATTTACAAAAATTGTTGCTCATCCCGAAGTGCCTGTTGCTGTGATATCCGTGTTAATTGCAGCGTTTTCATTGTACGCAGGTCTGCTCGGCAGTGAGGCTGTTGCAAGGTTTTCCGCCCTTGCGCTGCTTTTTGCTGCTGCATGCGTTTTGGTTGCAGTGATTACCAATATTCCTGCAATGCGTGTAGAGTTTTTAAAATACAACAAGGCTGAAAAAATAGACGTTCTCTCCCTTGTTAAATGCCTCGATGTGCCTGTGATATACGCGCTTTTTTCACCGCACACAGCAAGCAAAAAGGGCAGGGCGCTTCTTCTTGGAACTGCTATACCTTACGCTGTTTCGGCAGGTGCAATTATCTCCTGCCGCGCGCTGCTCGGTAAAACAGCGTATATCTATTCAAGCCCGATATTTGCGCTGTTTCAACTTGCAAAAGCAGGCTCGTTTACAAAACTCGACATTATGTATATATGCACGGTGCTTGTCCTGCTGTTTTGCGAAGTTTCGCTTGCAGTCAGCGCATTTAAACTGCTTAAAAGAGAGGTGAAACCGTGATTAAAAAATCTGTTACGATAGGTATAATTGCCGTGTTAGCGCTCACTTTTTCATCTTGCACAGGCAGCGAGAGGCTGACTAATATGACCATAGTTCAGGGGCTTGCGCTTGATGTGTCTGACGACAGAATTATCGCCACTGTTCAGTATCTCGACCTCAATAAAGGCAACGGCAAAAATGAAAAAATCAGCGGCAACCTCACATCGCACGAATCCGCTTCAGGCAAAACTATCAAATCGGCTGTTACTGCGGTTGAAAAGAAACTGCCTGACTCGCTGTTTTTCGGTCAGAACAAAATTATCGTCATCAGTCCTGAATTTGACAGAAAGTATGACGGAAAACTGCGTGACTATCTTGTGAAAAACAAAGAGAGCAGACCTGATGTTCTGATATTTAAAAGTGAGGGCAAGGCGTCTGACGTGCTTAATAAATCGCACAAAAACACAAGGGTGCCTGCCGAGAGCATCTGCAAGCAGCTTGAAAAATCAAAAAGCGATATAACCGTCAGCGAATACCTTGCGGGCGACACGCTGAAAACCTACAAAATTTCGTAGTCGTTTGCGTTTTGCACTGTTGAAAACGGCGTGAGCGTGCTCGACATCGTCGACGCCAAGGGCTTCAACATCCAGGCGGCCCAGGCCGACGCGATCCCGAGTCTGCTTGCCAACGCCGATGAGGGCACCATCGCCGTCATCAAC
>ONXZ01000108.1 GCA_900321905.1 uncultured Eubacteriales bacterium | reverse complement strand
ACGTTGATTTCTGGGCGGAGAACTTTATCAAAGACGGCACGGATATTGACGAGGACGAGTGGCAGGAACTTGTAGTCAAAATCAACTACAAAAAGGCAGTTAACAAGTGCTACGACCTGCTGTCACGCCGTGACCATTCCGTTAAAGAACTGCGCACTAAACTGCTGCGCACGATTGACGAAGTAAGTGCTGAAAAAGCGATTGAGCGAATGTTGGAACTCGGCTATCTCAACGATGAACATTACGCTGATGTGCTGTTCAAGCACCTTCGTGACGACAAAAAAATGTCGTCATCCTTCATTAAACAGGAAATGAGAAAGCGTGGCATTTCCGCGGAAATAATCGACAATCTGTTTGAAGAAAATGAGGTCGACAATGTTTCGTCAGTCTGCGAACTCATACTCACCAAATATGCAAGAAAGTTAAATCAGGAAGTAGGCAGAGATAAAGTCTTTGCCGCACTTCAGCGAAAAGGCTTTAAGTATTCCGACATCAAACAGGCCTTTTATCTTATTGAAAATGACGAATATCAACAGTAATTATAAAATCGGTATGATTTCGCTCGGCTGCCCTAAAAATCAGGTAGACGGCGAAATTTTGCTTGAAAAACTAAATAGCGCAGGTTTTCAGATAGTCAGCGAAATTCCTGACAGCGATATAATGATTATCAACACCTGCGGCTTTATTGACGCCGCAAAGCAGAGCAGGAAGCGATTGACACTATCCTTGAAGTTGCCGAATACAAAAAGGCAGGACTTATAACTGCGATAGTCGTTACAGGCTGTCTTGCTGAACGTTATCAGGACGAAATCAATGACGAAATGCCTGAGGTTGACGCGGTAGTCGGCATTGGGGCAAACAGCGATATCGTTAAGATTTGCCAAAAAGTTCTTATCGGTCTTGGCACATCTTCATTCCCGAACAAGTGTTTTTTGCCGCTTGACGACAAAAGGCTGCTATCTACACCAAAACACTGGGCATATCTTAAAATCGCAGACGGTTGCGATAACAGGTGCGCTTACTGTGCAATTCCGGGTATACGCGGCGCTTTCAGAAGCCGCAAACCTGAGTCTGTAATCGCAGAGGCTGAAGAACTCGCTGCAGGCGGTGTTAAGGAGTTAATCCTCATAGCGCAGGACACCACTCGCTACGGCTACGACCTCTATGGCGAGTACAAACTTGACAAACTGCTCAAAGAACTTGTCAAGATAGATGGCATTGAGTGGATAAGACTTTTCTACTGCTATCCGCAGAGGATTACCGACTCACTCATTGACGTAATTGCAAGCAACGATAAAATTTGCAACTATATAGACATTCCACTTCAGCACGCGTCAGAAAGCGTTTTGAAGGATATGAACAGAGTTGGCAGCGGCGACGACTATAAACGCCTTATAGCGAAAATGAGGGCAAGTATACCCGAACTCTCGCTTCGCACCACGTTTATGGTAGGTTTCCCCGGTGAAACTGACGAAGATTTTGAAACGCTTTGCGACTTTGTAAGCGACGTTCAGTTTGACAAAATGGGTTGCTTTACCTTTTCACCTGAAGAAGACACGCCTGCATTTGACATGGATAATCAGATTGACGAGGATGTTAAACTTCACCGTCAGGAAATTTTGATGAACCTGCAGTACTCCGTTACTGAACGCTCAAACAAAAACCGCGTTGGCAAGATATACAAGGTTATTGTTGACGAGTTCGACGGTGAAAAATACACAGGCAGGTCTTACCTTGATTCGCCTGAAATTGACAGCGGAATTATTTTTACTTCAGACACAGACATCAATATCGGCGATTTTGTCAATATCAAAATCACTGATTTTAACGGATACGATTTGATTGGGGTGAGAGTGGATTGAATTTACCTAATAAAATAACTGTATTCAGATTTTGCTGCGTGCCGTTTTTGTTTGCGGCAGCGCTCATACCGTTCAGATACCACTGGGTTGCGGCGCTTTTGATTTACTTTGTTGCCTGCATGAGCGACAAGGCAGACGGCATTATTGCAAGAAAACAGGGGCTTGTTACCGACTTCGGCAAACTTATGGACCCGCTTTCAGATAAGTCACTAGTGCTTGCTGCGTTTCTTATTCAGATTAACCTCGGCTGGCACACCGACATTGTCGTTATGATTATGATGGCGCGCGAGTTCCTTGTTGCAGGTATGCGTATGGCTGCAGTCAACGAGGGCGAAGTTATTGCCGCAAATGCCTTTGGCAAGGCTAAAACGTTTCTGCAAATGGCAACAACAGGTCTTGTATTCCTATTCCTCGCTATTATGGAAAAGGACGGTGAAATTGTTATTGCTACAAACGGCTTTAACGCACCTCACTGGATGAACATTTACTGTACTATTGCCTTCTGGATTGTAGGCGTTGTAACGCTGCTTAGTGGTCTTAAATACGCAAAAGACGGCTGGCACCTTATAAAAACAAAATAAAAGTGTTGCATTTTTTTGCAGATTGTATATAATGTATATATAATATAAAAGTTTTGAGCAGGAGAGTAGTCAAAGGGGGATATCAAAGAGAGTGAACGGCGCTGTGATGTTCATATATCCCATTTGATGAAATGCACCTGTGAACTGCACGGAGGAATTAAGTATTCCGTGTCGGGTTGCTCCGTTAAAAGCGTATAATGAGTATAAAACGGAGTGGAACCGCAGTATTTTATTGCCTTCGTCGAGCAATCGACGAAGGTTTTTTGTTGAGGTGATAATTATTAGTTATTTTAGTGAATATAAAGAAGATGTACGTAGTTTTATTGAACACGACCCTGCTACAAATAATCCGCTTGAGATTATACTGCTTTATCCCGGGTTTAAAGCCCTCCGAAGTCACCGCAGAGCAAACTGGTTTTTCAGGCATAATATGAAATTCCTGGCACGGTGGATAAGTCAGCGTTCAGCGCATAAAACCGGTATTGAAATTCACCCCGGAGCCACAATCGGCAGGCGCGTTTGCATTGACCACGGCCACGGCATAGTTATTGGCGAAACGGCTGAAGTCGGCGACGACTGCATGATTTATCAGGGCGTAACGCTCGGCGGTACCGGCAAGGACACAGGCAAGCGACATCCTACGCTTCTTCGCGGAGTTATGGTCGGCGCGGGTGCAAAAGTGCTCGGACCTATTACAATAGGTGAAAATGTAAAGGTTGCGGCAGGCGCAGTTGTCGTTAAAGATGTTGAACCGAACTGCACTGTTGTAGGCGTTCCCGGACGTGTTGTAAGGCTTGAAGGTCACCGCATTGACGACCTTGACCAGGTAACAATGCCTGACCCGCTTATGGACGCTATTATGAAGAACAGCAAAACTATTGACGAATTAAAAGAAGAAATTGTAAAACTGGAGGCAAAGAAAAGTGAGAATATTGAATACTTTATCTAGGGAAAAAGAAGAATTTATCCCTGTTGATGAAAACGAGGTTAAGATTTACGCCTGCGGTCCGACGGTATATAACTACATCCATATCGGCAACGCGCGTCCGCTTTGCGTTTTTGACGTGCTTCGCAGATATCTTGAGTATCGCGGATATAACGTTAAGTTTGTGCAGAACTTTACTGACGTTGACGATAAAATCATCAACAGAGCAAACGAGGAAGGTTTGACCTTTACCGAAGTATCGGAAAAATATATTAACGAGTTTTGGACTGACGCTCACGGTCTTAATTTCAAAGACGCAACCGTTCACCCAAAGGCAACAGAAAACATTGACGAAATCATTGCTATCATCAAAGAACTTGAGGACAAAGGCTTTGCATACGCAGTTGACGGCGACGTTTACTACCGCGCACTTAAATTTGACGGCTACGGCAAACTCTCGCACCAGCCAATTGACGATTTGCAAAGCGGCGCAAGAATTGCAGTAGGGGATAAGAAAGAAAATCCGCTTGACTTTGCACTGTGGAAAGCGGCAAAAGAAGGCGAGCCGTACTGGGATTCACCGTGGGGCAAAGGCAGACCGGGCTGGCATATTGAGTGTTCTGCAATGAACAGAAAGTATCTCGGCAACACTATTGATATTCACTGCGGCGGTCAGGACTTAATCTTCCCGCACCACGAAAATGAAATTGCACAGAGCGAAGCGGCAAATGGCGCCCCGTTTGCAAAATACTGGATGCACAACGGCTATATCAACGTTGACAACGTTAAAATGAGCAAGTCGCTCGGCAACTTCAAGACCGTGCGCGAAATTGCCGATGCATACGGCTATGAGGTAATCAGATACTTCCTCATATCCTCGCACTACCGTTCTCCGATTAACTACAATCTTGAAATCATTGAACAGTGCAAGTCAGCGCTTGAAAGGCTTTACACCTGCCGTGAATCGCTTGATTTTGCAATCAAAAACGCATCTGACGATATCGAAAACGACGCAGAAATCTTAAAGACCATCGACAGCCGCCGTCAGCAGTTTATTGACGCTATGGACGACGACCTCAACACTGCAGACGGACTTGCAGCAGTATTTGAACTCGTTAAGGATATCAACACAAAAATTCTTGACAAACCTGTTTCAAGAGGCACTTGCGAGGCGGCTGCAAAACTGTTTGACGAACTCTGCGACGTGCTTGGAATTCTCTACAACCGCAAGTCAAACGACCTTGACAGCGAGATTGAAGCACTCATTGAACAGCGTCAACAGGCACGCAATAATAAAGATTGGGCAACAGCGGACAAAATCCGCGACGATTTAAAAGCAAAAGGCATTATACTCAAGGATACCCCACAAGGCGTAACGTGGACAAAAGAATAATTTTTTAGGAGTAAAATTATGGTAGACAGAGTAAAATTCAAGGATACAGAAGTATCGAGGTTAGGTCTTGGAACAATGCGACTTCCCGTTAAAACACCGCTTAAAAGGGAAGCAAACCCTATGATTGACTACAAAAAAGGTCAGGAACTTGTGGATTTGGCATATCAAAACGGTGTTAACTACTTTGACACGGCGTACATCTATCACGCAAGTAAGAGTGAGGCGTTTATCGGCTCCGCGCTCAAAAAGTATCCTCGCGACACATATTTTCTCGCAGACAAAATGCCAATGTGGCTTGTGCTGCGCGAAAATGATTTAGAGCGCATTTTCAACAAACAACTCAAAAGGTGCGACGTTGATTACTTTGATTTCTATTTGCTTCACTCGCTCGACAAAGGCAGTTGGGAAAAGGCAAAGAAATACGGCGCTATTGATTTTGTCGAGAAAAAGCGCAAAGAGGGCAAAGTTAAATACTTTGGATTTTCGTTCCACGGCACACTCGATGTGCTTGAAGAAATTGTTGCTGCTCACAACTGGGATTTTGCACAGATTCAGATGAACTATCTCGACTGGAAGAACTACAAGTCAAAAGAGCAGTACGAAATTCTTGAAAAAGCAGGTATTCCCACAATAATTATGGAGCCTGTTCGCGGTGGCAAACTTGCAGATGTGCCGCAGAATGTCGAGGAATTGTTCAAGACAGCAAAACCTGACAAGTCAGTTGCTTCCTGGGCGATGGGTTATTGTGCAAGTTTTGATAATGTTCTCACTATTTTAAGCGGCATGAACGCTAACGAGCAAATGCTCGATAACATTGAAACGCTTAGTGACTTTACACCGTTTAACGAGCAGGAAATGAAGATTTGCTATAACGCTGCCGCTATGCTCAACAAGAATGACATCATTCCTTGCACAGGCTGTGATTACTGCGCTGACTGCCCTAAAGGTGTTAAAATCAGCACAATTTTTGCGACCTATAACAAGGTAAAAAACGGCGAGGCAACTGCAGACGAAGCGGCTGCTGAGTATGCAACAATCGACGGCAAAGCAGGCGAATGTATCAACTGCGGCAAGTGCAAAACACACTGTCCGCAAAGGATTAACATTCCTGAACTTATGAACGGCACTGTCAGGGACTTCTTTGAATAAGAAAACACTAAAGGCTGACCAAAACGTGAAATTGTCAAGTAAAAGTGGACAATAAAAAAGTATAAATGAATTAATTAGGAAAGCCCTGTTCAGTTCTGAACTGAACAGGGCTTTTTCTGCCGCAT
>ONXZ01000012.1 GCA_900321905.1 uncultured Eubacteriales bacterium | reverse complement strand
TTTCCGGATATACCCGATGATCTCTACCTCATGTTTTGCTGTATGTTCCTGTTCCTTTGTTTCAAATGCGTAGCCTTCTACCTGATACATAACTTATCCTCTACCATTTATAAGCACTGCTGGCATCCCGTTCGGCGATTTCGCCGTCCTGATATGCCTGAATCAGTTTTTTCAGTTCCTCAAGCATATCGCCGAGTTTTTTGTCGTACACCTTTCTGCTGCCTGCAAAGTTAATCAAATCAGGGTGGCAGACGTAGGTAAACAGTCCGCTTCGCGCTCCGTTGAGCAACTGGCTGATGTACTTATCAAGCGTTTTCACGCTGAAAGTGCGCGAGCCGGTGTATACCGAATTGTTGTCCTGCTCATTTTCAGTGAAATGCTGCCCTAAAATCAAATAGTCAAAGTCGAGCGTTTTAAGAAATTCGCGCTGACCGTCCATCAAATCAGGATACCACTCCATCTCAAAGCCGATTTTTATGTCAATATCATTTTTGTACTTGCCGGCGAGGTAGCGGAAACTCGATATGTAGTCCTCCGCCTCATCAGGCGCCATACGCATATGGCTCACATATCCGTCTTTATAAATATACGGGCAGTGGTCGGATATTCCAAGCAGTTTGTACCCGTTTTTTATAGCGGACTCAACGTATTCCTCGTCGCCGCCCTGCGCGTGGAAGCACCTGACGGTGTGGGTGTGTAGGTTGTATTTCATTATAAATTGCTCAATTAAACGCTTTCTGCAAATTTGATGAACTGTGCCTTGCCTGTTTCATTCCTCTCGTAAACACCGCACTGTTCAAGAATTGCGGTGAATACCTTGCCGATTTCCGCCTTGAGAATGTCAACGCAGTTGTCCGCTGTGATGTCATTATTCTGCATAATCTCTGCCGCCCACTCAGCGTGTTTTGCAATGCGCTCATCGGCTGTGATATCTTTGCCGTTAACCATTGCGTCTGCAAGCACGTTAATCTCCTCTTTAAGACGGGACGGAAGCACCGCAAGACCCATAACCTCGATAAGACCTATGTTCTCTTTCTTGATATGGTGGTACTCAGGGTGCGGGTGGTAAAATCCGAGCGGACACTCGTCAGTTGTAATGTTGTTGCGCAGTACAAGGTCAAGTTCAAACTTACCGTTCCTCATGCGCGCAATCGGCGTGATTGTGTTGTGCGGCTCGCCGTCTGTTTCAGCGTAGATAAACGCATCCTCATCTGTATATGAGCGCCAAGCGCCAAGCACTTTGTCAGCAAGTTCTGCAAGCCTCGTCTTGTTGGTTGAAGAAATACGGATAACGCTCATCGGCCACTTAACAATGCCTGCTTCAATATCCTCATAGCCCTTGAAGGTGAGCGGAGTTTCAACCGGTGCTTTTGCCATAGCAAACTCGTAGTTACCGCCCTGAAAATGCTCGTGCGTGAGGATTGAGCCGCCTACTATCGGCAAATCAGCATTTGAGCCTACAAAGTAGTGCGGAAAACGCTCAACAAACGCAAGCAGTTTGTCAAATGCTGAACGGTTAATTACCATCGGAATATGCTCGCTGTTGAACACGATGCAATGTTCGTTGTAATAAACGTACGGAGAATACTGAAGATAAAACGGAGTGTCTGCAAGTTCAATCGGAATTATGCGGTGGTTTTGCCTTGCGGGGTGGTTAACTCTGCCCATATAACCCTCGTTTTCCTTGCAGAGCTGACATTTAGGATACGCGCTCTGCTTCATTTTGAGAGCGGCGGCAATAGCCTTCGGGTCCTTTTCAGGTTTTGAAAGGTTGATTGTTATATCAATATCGCCGTACTCGGTTTTTGTAATCCACTTGACGTCGTTTTTAATACGGTATGTACGGATGTAGTCCGACGCCTTTGAAACAGTATAGTAATAATCTGTTGCTGTCTTTGGTGAATGCTCATAAAGCGCGTTGAACTTTTTGATGATTTCAGATGGGCGTGGCGTGAGAATTCCCATAAGTTTTGTGTCAAACAAATCGCGGAAAACAACGCTGTTTTCGCACAAGTCATTTTCACAAGCCCAGTCGAGTATTGTTTTAAGTATAGTTTCAAGGTCTGCGTTTTTGTCGATTTCACAGTCCTCAAAACTGTCAAGACCAAGCGCCTGACAAATAGAGTTTATAGAGTAAACTACGTCGTCCTTTTCGATAAGTGAGTTATCAAGTGCGTAGTTAACAAGTGATTTGATTGCTTCAAAAATATTCATGCCGTTACCTCCGTGGTATTCCGTTTTTCTTATTATAAATAATACCCAATCTTTTTGCAATAATTTTTTGAAAATACTTTACTACAAGTAAAAAAAGTATTAAAATATATCTATAAATACATTGAGGTGATACGATGAACATATGCGTATTCGGCGCGGCGAGCGTCACAATTGATAAAAAGTACACCGACGCTGTTGAGGAAATGGGCGAACATCTTGCAAAACGCGGTTACAACCTTGTATACGGCTCAGGCAGCACAGGTAATATGGGCGCGGCTGCTCGCGGATTTAAAAAAGGCGGCGGCAAAACGCACGGCGTTATACCGAATTTCTTTAAAGAAGATTTAAATGAATTTGTCGATTTCAACTGCGACAAAATGACCTTTACCGAATCTATGCGTGAGCGCAAGGCAGTTATGGAGCGTGAGGCGGACGCGTTTATCATCACGCCGGGCGGCATAGGCACGTTTGAGGAATTCTTTGAGGTGCTTACCTTAAAGCAACTCGGCAGGCACAGAAAGCCGATTGTAATTTACAACATCAACGGTTACTATGATAATATGATAGCCGCAATGGAGCACTCCATAGGCGAGGGATTTATCAGACCGACCTGCAACACGCTTTACAAGGTTTTCAACGACCTTGACGGTATGATTGAATATATTGAAAACGACGATATGAACGGAATGACACTCCACGATTTTAAGTAGGTGAAAATATGAAAAATTATGTAATTTGCATTGGCAGACAGTTCTGCAGCGGCGGCAAACAAGTGGGCAAAATGCTCGCGGAGCGGCTCGGCGTTGATTTTTACGACGCGGAGATTTTGCGCGCCAAAGCAAAGGATATGGGCATTGAGGACGGCATTTTTGATATGTTTGATGAAAAACCGACAAGGAGTTTTCTCTTTTCCGTCGTAATGGACCCATACGCTATAGACAGTGCAGTTAACGAGGGCAAAGTTGTTGAGGCGCAGCGCAAGGTTATGGCGCAGGGCGCTGACAAAGGTCCGTGCGTAATCGTCGGCAGACGTGCTGACAAGATACTTGAAAACGACTACAATGTTGTCAGCGTTTTCATTGGCGCAGATATGGAACACCGCATTGCACGCTACCTTGAGCGCGAGAGTATGAACGAGCGTGCGGCGCGCCGTTTTATTGAGCGTAAGGACAGAGAGCGTGCGGCTTACTACAACTACATCGGCGACGGCAAGTGGGGCAAGGCGGATAACTATGCTATGTGCTTCAATACCTCAAAGATGGATAAGGACAAAATCGTAGATATCATCGTTGACTATATCAACGAAGAATTTGGCAAATAAATAAAAATCAGGCTATCTCACACTTAGGCGAGATAGCCTTTTTTGTTTTGTGCTATATCATTGTGCCTGTAAAATCAGGCTCGATGAACAGTCCGCCGACATCGCTGACAGTTTTGCGAACACCCTCTTCGCCAAGGTGTGTTTTGAGCGGAACGCCCATAAAGTTAAAGTAGTACACTGTAAGGTCGGGGAAGGTTGGCGCGGCTTCGTTAATAACTCTGACTGTGTTGCCCTCAAAATAGAAGGTAAAGCGTCTTTCGTGCGCGCTCTCAACGGGACGAATCCAGAGTTTGAGTGAACCGTCCTCCTGCCATGCCGCCTGTGAAAATGCGTGGAAGTGCAGGTCGCCAAGTCTGATTTCGCTCATACGCAGTGTGCCGTCAAGACCTGCTTCAATCGTGTTGTGATAGTTCTTTTCAACCCAGGTGAAAGTTAGCGAATTTTCGCTGAAATTGAACTTCATCATATTGAGTTTACCGGGCTTATTGAACAGCATCTGCGTTGTTGTGATAGTTATAACAGAAGTGTACTCGTTGGTTTTGCAAGTGATTTTGCGGTTTTCAATGCGCTGTTCAGTTGCAGTGTTACGCGGCTTAACTTCAAGTTTCGGCATTGAAAGCGTGGCGATTTTGTCGTTCATTGCCTTAACGGAGTCCTTGTTTTTATCTAACTTTTCACTCTTAAAGCAAACAGGGAAGTATTTCCAGAAAACTTCCATAACTTTATAGTCCTCAGCCTCGCCGCAGTTGAGTACAACAAGTGCGTCATATTCAGGGAACATAAAGCAGCGCTGGCCAAAAAGTCCGTCCGCTCTGAATGAATTTGGAATCGGGTTTTTCCAGAACTGATAGCCGTAGCCGTTGCGAATATCAGGAGTGCCGTCGTGAACGGAATCAGTCTGCTTTTTAAGCGCTTCCTGCACCCAGTATTTAGGTATTAACTGCGTGCCGTCAATCCATTTGCCTTCGTGAATATACGGCAAAAAGAATTTCGCCAAATCTTCGCTCTTCATATAGCAGCCCCAGCCGCCTGCGCTGTTGCCTTTGCCGTCAGCCTCCCAAAACGGTTTTTCAATACCGAGCGGCTGAAACATCTTTTTATCAAGATAATCGAGTGCGCTCATACCCGTAACCTTTTTAACAATGGCAGAGAGCATAAATGTGTTCTCGCTGACATAGTTGAATTTGCTGTCAGGTTTGAGCATAAACGGTGCTGCAAAAAACAGTCTTACCCAGTCGGTTTTGCCCTTTTCCTCAAACGGAGTGATGAGTTTGTCGCTGCGCATTGTGAGGAGCATTCTGACTGTGAGTTGCTTGTTGTGCGGCGATTTTGTGAGCAGTTTGTACTCAGGGAAAAAGTCAACGACTTTGTCGTCAAGGCTGATAAGTCCCTCGTCAACTGCAAAACCTACGGCGGTTGACGTAAGGCTTTTGCTCATAGAGTACAAAACGTGCGGGTACTCTGCAGCATACGGTGCAAAAAAGCCCTGCGCGCACACCTTGTCGTGGCGAACAACGGTAAAACTCTGCAGTCCGAGTTTTTTGCTTGTTATTTCGTTTAAAAACGCAGTAATAGCACTGCTGTCAACGTCAACTTCCTCAGGTGCAACGTGTTTTAATTCTGTGTATTTCAGCATAAAAAATCTCCTAAAACTTTCTAATATATTTTATATCACAATTATATTATCTTATCAAGAGTATATTTACATATTTTAATAATTGTAAATATTATATATAACAGTCTTGATTTTTATATCATAATGTGTTATTGTAAACTGTAACAATATTGTAACTTTTGAAAACATTATGTAATATTTTCGTAGAGGATACTATTATGAAACATCTAACTAAAAAAATCACAGCAACGGTTTTGTGCCTGATTATGGCGCTCTCGCCTGTGTCAATGACAGCGTCTGCGGTTACACAGTCGCAAATGCAGTCAACAGTTTTGTCTATCGCTTATGACGAAATTGGATACAGGGAAGGTCCCGGCTCTTACACAAAATACGGCGAATGGTACGGCTGGCAGGGTGCGTGGTGTACAACATTTGTGCTCTGGTGCTTCCACAAGGCAGGTCAGCGTCTCGGCGTAAAAATGTACTCGGTTATTATACCGAGCGGCGGCAACTGCAACTCAATGATTAGTTGGTTCCAGAACAGGGGCGAATATCACTCGCGTTCGTCAGGCTACTCGCCTAAGAAGGGCGATTTGATATTCTTTGACTGGAGCCACAACGGCTCGGCGCAGCATGTCGGCATTGTCAACTACACCGCAGGCGGCACGGTTTACACTATTGAGGGCAACAACCAGGATATGGTCAGGGCGAGGTCGTACAGCATGAGTTCGGCGTCCGTAATGGGCTACGGTCATCCTAACTGGGGCAGTCTGTCAAACGGCAAATCATCGCCTGTAAAAACCACTAAAAAGTCTACTACCAAAAAGCGTACTACCACTCAAAGGCAAACGACACAAAGAGCGTCGACATACAACACGCCTAAAAAATCGCAAAAAAAATCTTCTTCAAGCGGCAATACATACACCACTACAAAAGCAAGTTCGTCGTCCGGCAAATCGGCTTCAGAGAGCAAAACCACAACTAAAGCGACAACCACAAAAAAGCCGACTACAACGACCAAAAAAATTGTTGCCAAGGATATGAAACTTTACGCTTCCACCACAGACCTTGAGGTCGGCGACAGCGTTAATCTTGATTACACAATCGAGCCAAAGGGCGCTCAGGCGGTTGTAGGTTACTTCTGCGATGAGGAAAATATTATTGAGATTTCAAAGGCGGGCGTTATCACTGCAACAGGCGAAGGCAAGGCGACTGTCGTTGTCTGCGCTAATGACGAAATCTACAGGCAGTGCGACTTTAACGTTACTGAAGCAAGTGTGAGCGTAACACAGCAAACGCCAAACAACCTTGACCTGCAGACTACCGAGCCTCTCAGCGAAAAAACTGCAATGCAAAGACTCTACGATATCGGTATTGACGCGGACAAACTTGTTGAACACTCAAAATATTTTATTTATCCGCTTGCGATTATGGGCACAACGGCTGTACTTGCCGGCTTTATTGCTATCGTAAAAGCGATTGCTGCTGCAATCCGTAAAAAGAGGGAGGCAGCGGCAGACGAGCCAAAAGAATAAATAGTGGTTGCCTTTATATCTTAAATGTATTATAATTAACTCACTATACTAATCGGTGATGAAATGAAAGAAAAGAATACTGTTCCGACCCAGGAAATTTCAAAAGAAGAAGAGATTAAATACCGCGACAGCAGGTTCACTTCTAATATAAAGAAAGTGATGCTCGCCGCAATAGACGTGGGTTTGTTCTTTATAGTCAATCTTATTATTGCGGCGTCAGATAGCAAAGCGTTTATTTCAACCCCCTACACACAGGTAATGTTTTCCTACCTGCACTTTATAATTGTTGCACTGTTTGTAGTTGTGGTGCATTACATATTCGGCCTTTACCGCAGTGTGTGGAGCTTTGCAGGCACAGATGAATTTGTGCGTGGCTTAGCGGCGGCAGCGGTTGATATGGGGCTTTTGATGTTTACGGACAGGCTTGTGTTTGAGAGCCTGCTACACATTGACGGCAGACTTCCGTTTTGGCGCTATATCTTTGGTATAATAGTTGACGCCGCGCTTATTGTCGGCGTTCGTTTCGGCTACAGAATACTGCGCAGGTCACTGGCATTTCGCAATGTTGATAATAAAACCGACAACAAAAGAGTTATGATTGTCGGCGCAGGCTTTATGGGCAATTTTGTTATTGAAACCCTGCGTAACGACGCTTACAAAGACGGCAAGCCTATTGTTGCGCTTGACGATAATCCGTCTAAGTACAGAAAGGTTATTAACGGCGTTAAGGTTGTCGGCGAATGTAATAAAATCCCCGAAATGGTACACAAGTACAAGATTGACGAGGTTATTCTTTCGCTTCCGTCCGCTCCGCAGGAAAGGCAGAGGGAACTGATGAACCTTGCAATGCAGACAAATGCAAAGGTTAAAATCAGCCCTTCAATCACGGAGATGTTTGAGGAGGGCGGCAACAGACGTATTAGGAAGGTTGACATTGCCGACCTGCTTTCACGTCCGGAGGTTAAACTCGACAAAAAAGTGTGCCGTTACCTTATCGGTAAGACTGTGCTTGTTACAGGCGGCGGCGGCTCAATCGGTGCAGAACTCTGCACTCAGGTCGCGCGTTACGACCCAAAGACAATTATAATTTTTGATATTTACGAAAACTGTGCGTTTGAACTGCAAAACGAACTCAAAGAAAAATACGGCGATATCATTGATATCAATGTGCGCATAGGCTCAGTCCGCGATATGGACAGGCTTCGCGAGGTTTGCGAGGAGTTCAAACCTGACGTTATCTTCCACGCGGCAGCACATAAGCACGTTCCGCTTATGGAGGACAGTCCGTGCGAAGCGGTTAAAAACAATATTTTCGGCACATATAACGTTGCACTCGTCGCAGACGAATTCAAAGTGCCCAAAATGGTTATACTCTCAACTGACAAGGCTGTTAACCCAACTAATGTTATGGGTTGCACCAAGCGTATAACCGAGATTATTGTCCAGTATATGGACAAAAAGAGCGAGAATACCGAGTACGCAGCAGTGCGTTTCGGCAATGTTCTCGGCTCGCACGGCTCGGTTATTCCGATTTTCAAAAAGCAGATTGAAAACGGAGGACCTGTTAAGGTAACGCACAAAGATATCACACGCTACTTTATGACTATACCCGAGGCAGCGCAACTTGTGTGCCAGGCAGGAGGTCTTGCAAAGGGCGGCGAGGTGTTTGTGCTTGATATGGGTGAGCCGGTGCGTATTATGGATTTGGCGGAAAATATGATTCGCCTTTCAGGCTACACTGTTGACGAAATCGGCATTGAAATCACAGGACTTCGCCCCGGTGAAAAACTGTACGAGGAACTCGCTATGGAGAGTGAACTCGCTACAAGGGAAAAGACTGCTAACGAAAAGATTTATGTCACCCAGCCAAAGGATATCGACGAGGCGAAGTTTGACGCAATGATTGCCGACCTTGCAGATATTGATGAAACGAATGTAAGGGAAAAACTTATGAAGTATGTCCCGAACTACCACCCTGCTGACACAGAATGAAAACAAAAAACAAAACATATACATACCCGAAAATAACGGCTGTCAGTTTTGCCCTGCTCATACTTGCGGGCACGGGCTTGCTGATGCTTCCTATAAGTTCAAAAACAGGCGGTGCATCATTTATTGATGCACTGTTTACTGCTACTTCGGCAGGTTGTATTACAGGCCTTGTGCCGTTTGACACCTTCACAAACTGGTCGGTTTTCGGCCAGATTGTTATTATCACACTCATTCAAATCGGCGGTCTCGGTTTTGTAACAATTCTTTCGTCGGTTATTCGTATGCTCGGTCAAAAGATGAGTCTGCGGCAGAGAATGTTGCTCAAGGAGAGTATCGGCTCGCTGACAATCGGCGACGCTAAAGACCTTGTGCGTTCCGTAGTGTGGTTTACGGTTTTGTGCGAACTTACAGGCGCGGCTGTACTGTCGTTCAGGTTTGTGCCTATGGCAGGCTTGCGCCGCGGAATATATATGGCAGTTTTTACAAGCATTTCCGCCTACTGTAACGCAGGTTTTGACCTTATGGGGCAGTACGCTATGTCGTCATCGCTCACTACGGTTAACAACGACCCCGTTATTCTTATTACAATTTCGCTGCTCATAATCTTCGGCGGTCTCGGTTTTATCGTCTGGGAGGATATGAAACAGCATAAATTCAGATTTTCAAAATTCAGCGTTCACACAAAACTGACGCTGATTACAACAGGGATTCTGCTTTTTGGCGGCACAGGTTTGTTTTTGTTTTTTGAATACAAGCAAACGCTTGCAGATATGCCGTTTGGCACAAAACTGCTCAACGCGTTTTTCTGCAGCGTTACACCGCGTACCGCAGGCTTTAACAGCGTTGATATTGCTTCTATGACACCACTTTCGAAAATGCTCACGACAGTGCTGATGTTCATCGGCGGCTCCACAGGTTCAACGGCGGGCGGTGTTAAAACAACTACCGTTGCTGTCATTGTGCTGTGCGTTGTTTCAGAAGCACGCGGCAAGGACCAGGTTAACATTTTCGGCAGGCGCATAACGCTTGAAACTATTAAAAAAAGTATATCGGTTATATCTACAAACCTGATTTTTATATTTATTGCCACGGTGATAATTTCTACAACACAGGGCGGATTCAGGCTCATTGACATTATTATGGAGTGTACGTCCGCTATGGGTACAGTTGGTATGAGCGCAGGCATTACGCCGTATCTCAGTGTAGTTTCAAAAGTCGCAATTATACTGCTTATGTATATCGGCAGACTTACAAGTTTAATCCTTGCACTGTCTTTTGTACACACCAAGCCGAAAACCAACACCAAAAAGCCGAAGTGTAATATCATGGTCGGCTAATCAGCATATAAAAGAGAGGGAATTATATGAACACAACACTTGTAATCGGTGCAGGCAGATTTGGCAAGCACCTTGCGATTGACCTTTGTCAGATGGGCAACGAGGTTATGCTTGTTGACCGTAATGAAAAGATTATTGACGAACTCTCCCACAGAGTTACTGCTGCCGAAATTGGCGACTATACGCTCTACAGCAATCTGCAGGCGCTCGGTGTAGAGGACTACGACTATATCTTTGTGTGCATTGGCAAGTTCCAGGAGAGCCTTGTTATCGTTGACCATCTCAAAAGGCTTGGCGCAAAGCATGTTATTGCAAAGGCGTCGTCATCGGTTCATGAGCGTTTCCTCAATATGGCAGGCGCGGACGCTATTATTTATCCTGAGCGTGACAGCGCGTTCACCTCGGCAGTCGAGTATTCAAACCGTAATATCTACGATTTTATCAAACTCAGCGACGACGAGGGTATCTATGAGATTGAAGTACCTAATTCCTGGTGCGGCAAGAGCCTGTTAACGCTCAATGTGCGTAAAATACTCGGACTCAGCGTTATTGCCAGCAAGGACGAAAACGGCAAGGTTACCGCAATCAAAGACCCTGAATATGTGTTCTCAAAGAACGAGCATATTATCGTTATGGGCAACAAAAACGATATCAGAAAACTCACAAAGAATTAGAAAAAGAGCAGTCGAAAGACTGCTCTTTAGTTAACAATATTAAAATTTTTATCCACCCAGACCGCTTTGAGTTTCAGGCGGTCTGCAATTTTTTTGCCCTTATCTTGCGGCAGGATAAACAGCGCAGTCGACAGCGCGTCAGCAAGCGCCGAGTCGTCGCAGATAACGCTGACAGATGAAAAGTTGTCTGCCGGCATAAGCGTGTCGGGCGAAATGATGTGGCAGTAACGCTTGCCGTCAACTTCATAGTATCGCTGATAGTCGCCGCTTGTGACAACCGATTGGTCGGTAATTGTCATCGTTTCAATCGCTTCTGTTGCGTGTGGGTCGGGGTTTTCAATCTGCACCGTCCACTTTGTGTTATCAGGCTTTAAGCCGTAAGTTGTGACATTGCCGCCGAGGTTTATCAGCGCGCTGTCCCAAAGGTGAGCCTTTGCGTAGTCGGCGGCTTTCTGTGCCGCCCAGCCTTTGGCAATCGCGCCCAAATCAAGTTTCATATCCTTGTCTTTAAAGTAGACTGTCTGTGCCTTTTCGTCAATCACAAGGGCGTTGATATCGGTGTGTGCGTTTGCGTTTTTCAGCAGTTTTATATCAGGCAGGCGCTTGCCCTCCTCGCGGTAGTCGTGCCATATTGCAAGCACGCTGCCAAGGCAGATGTTAACCGCGCCGTCAGTCAGAGTGTAAACCTCTTTGCCGAATTTCAGCAGGTCGATAACTTCGCTGTCAACCTTTACGGGCGACTTGCCTGCGTTTTCGTTGACATCTTTAAGGCTTGTGATATCGCTGTATGAGTTATATACGTCAAACATTTTGTTGTATTTAACAAGCATACCGTGCAGTTCGTTGTAATGTGCCTCAAACGCGTTATCGTCAGTATCATACGCAACAATGTTTGACGCTGTGTCAAACACGTCCATAAAACTTTTTTCAAAGCGTTTTAACCCTCTGCTACAGGAGCAGAGGGTTAATGTTAGTGATATGCAAATTGTGATTGCAATAATTCGTTTCATTAATACTTTTTGATAATCTTAACAGGGCATTTTTCTGCGCAAAGTCCGCAAGCGGTGCATTTGCTCTGGTCGATACGTGCAATGTTGTTTTCAAAAACAATGGCGTCGCTCGGACAGTTCCTTGCGCACATTCCGCAGCCTATGCAACCTGCTTTGCAGGCATTTTTAACGTCCTTGCCGCGTGAGCAGGACGAACACTGCACACGGTATTTTGATTTTGCAGGAATAATCTCAATAAGGTCGTGCGGACATACCTTGAGGCATTTGCCGCAGGCGATACACAAATCTTCGTCAACAACAGCCTTTTTGTTGATGATACGTATTGCGCCCTGGTCGCACGCTTTAACGCACGAGCCAAATCCCATACAGCCGTATTTGCAGGCATATGGGCTTGCACCGGGCATTTTTGCAGCGTATACGCAACTGTCAATACCAAAGTAGTTGTAGTCGCTCTCACGCTTGTCGCTTGTGCCGTCGCACTTAACGTATGCGATTTTGCGCTCCATTTCGCCGACTTCCTGCCCCATAATTGCAGCAATTTTCTCTGCAACAGGCATACCGCCTACAGGACAGCCGCTAACGGGTGCAGAGCCTTCGGCAATCGCTTTTGCAAGCGCGTCGCAACCTGCGTATCCGCAGCCGCCGCAGTTTGAGCCGGGCAGTTCTTCGCGCACAGCAATTTCTTTTTCGTCCACGTCTATGTGGAACACTTTTTCTGCAATACTGAGCACTACGCCGATAATTATACCGATAATGCACAGTACCACAACAGCAGTAACAATAGCGTAAATATTCATTGCGGCACCTCCTTATGCAACCGAGCCAAGGGCGCTGAAGCCGTAAAAGGCGATTGACATCAGGCAAGCAGTCATAAGCACTGCAGGTGTGCCTTTGAATGATTCAGGGAAGTCGTTGAGTTCCGACCTTTCACGCACGCCGGCCATAATTACGATGGCTATGCAAAAGCCAACTGCTGTGCCAAAACCGGATACAACGCTTGTAATAAAGTTGTATTCGCTCTGCACGTTTGTAAGCGCTACGCCGAGCACCGCACAGTTTGTTGTGATAAGCGGAAGGAACACGCCAAGCGCTTTGTAAAGCGAAGGCGACATCTTCTTGAGGAAGAGTTCAACGAGCTGAACAAGAAACGCAATTACCATAATAAATGCGATTGTTTTGAGGTATGTAAGGTCATACTTCTCAAGCACATATGTGTAAAGCAGGCTTGATACGGCGGAGGCGATTGTAATAACAAATATTACTGCGCCGCCCATACCTGCAGCAGTTTTAACGTTACGCGAAACGCCGAGGAACGGACAAATTCCGAGGAACTGACTTAAAACTACGTTGTTAATAAGTGCGGTGGTGATAAGAATCAAAAACAAATTACTCGACATTTGCGTCCACCTCCTTATCGTTAGTCTTAACGTGGCGGTTTGCGCCTTTGAGTTTAAGTTTGTTTTGCAGCGCGCAAAGCAGCGCGAGAATAAAGAACGCGCCCGGAGCCATTACAAATATTGAAATCGGCTCGTATGCTTTTGGCATAATCTGTGCGCCGAAGATTGTGCCGTTACCAATGAGTTCACGAACAATGCCGATGATTGTGAGTCCGACAGTAAAGCCGATACCAATACCGATACCGTCGAAAATTGAAAGGATAGGACCGCTTTTTGATGCATATGATTCCGCTCTGCCGAGAATGATACAGTTAACAACGATAAGCGGAATGTAAATGCCGAGGCTATCGTAAAGAGAGTTTACATATGCGTGCATAAGCATCTCAACAATCGTTACAAACGACGCGATAATTACAATATAAATAGGAACTCGTACACTGTCGGGAATAACCTTCCTGAGCAGTGATATCAGCAGGTTTGACATAATCAGTACAACCATAGTTGCAAGACCCATACCAAGTCCGTTTTTTGCGCTTGTTGTTACGGCAAGCGTCGGACACATACCGAGCATCAGAACGAAGGTCGGATTTTCTTTGATAATGCCGTTATAAAGTCTTTCTATTGCACCCTTCATTCTGTCACTCTCCTTTGAGACACGAATTGTAAAACGCGATTGCGGAGTTCGTGGCTTCCGTAACGGCGTTAGTTGTGATTGTTGCGCCGCCGCCCTTTACAAATTCTATGTTTTCGTTTGCGCTCTTGCCTTTGAACTGTTCTGCAAAAGCGGGGTCCTCTTTGGCTTTTGCGCCAAGACCTGCGGTTTCGCTGTGTTTGATAACGTTAAAGCCTGTGATTTCACCCTCTGCGGTGATACCTACGGCAATCTGAACTTCGCCGCCGTAACCGCTCTTTGAGGTGGAAGCGATAACGTAGCCAAGTTTTTTGTCACCGTCCACAGCCGCCATAACGTGGTTGATTTCGCAGGTGGTAATGCCTGCGTCTTTGAGGGCTTTTTCGCCGTTTTTGGCAATCTCGTCCTCTTTCATAACTTCTTCAAAATCTTTAGCGTCGGTAAAAACCTGACGGTAAACTTCGTTACGCGCGTTGACTTCAGCCTGTGCAATCGGGTCTTTTGTAACCTGATTAACAACTGCGAGCAGCAGCACTGAAACGAGTGTTATTAAGAAAATCGAAATAACGTTTTTTATCATTCCTGATTTTTGTTTACTCATCTGCTTTGCCTCCTCTCTTCTTCTGAGGGCTAAACGGAAGGAAAGCCGATATACCCTTGTCGCCAAGTGCGACAGATATCTTCTTCTCACCGCCAAACGGGTGAGGCACGGTAACTCTTTCAATCAGCGGAACAAGCAGGTTGCCGATTATGATTGCGTACGATACGCCCTCCGCCGTTGAGCCGAGAGTTCTGAACAGAGCAGTCAGCAGACCGAGGATAACACCAAAGTAAACTTTGCCCTTGTTTGTGATCGGACTTGTTGCATAGTCAGTCGCCATAAATACTGCGCCGACAAGCAGACCGCCTGACATAACTTCGCCAAGCAGATAGTTAACTGTGATTTCGTCGTGGCCAAATAGCCTGATAATCACGATAAATACTACAGTTGACAGCACGTAAGTGCAGGGAATTGCAGGTGTGATA
>ONXZ01000266.1 GCA_900321905.1 uncultured Eubacteriales bacterium | reverse complement strand
AGCAACTGCGGCTATAATCGCTGCGCGCTTTAGTCGAATTCTCTTTCTAAACGCGTTTGTATGGCAAAAGTTTAGTAGAGACTGATATCCTTCGAGCGTATGAAGGTTTTCGCCACTCTCTAAATCAATAATAGCCATAACACACTCATCAACAAGTTCGGTGTTCATTTCGTCATTTTTTTCAATTTCACTGTCAATAATTTCATTGAGTAGTGTAATCAGTTCATCTTTGCCTTGAGTTTCGGTCAGTACAGCGACAAGCGTCTTTTCATTTACTGTAATGCTCATCGTGTCCCTCCTTCCCTGTATTTGTCAATCGTTGTTGTTACAAGTGATTTAATCTTCTTCCTAAGCCGTGAAGTTCTCAGCGCCACTGCGTTCGGCGTTACGCCGAGTAGTTCCCCTATTTCTACGAGCGTCTTCCCCTGCTCATATTTAAGGCGGAATAGTTCCTGCTCGTCGGAAGTAAGCATTTGCAAAAGTTCCGCCTTGATTTCGTCGTAATCAAGTTCAGCAGCGAGGCTGTCGGTTTCTTTTGCCGGAACGTCAGTAATGTTCTCCAAATCAACGCTCCGTTTTGCTTCCCTCAGGAATTTGGTGTCTGCCTGTCGGCACATATTATCGCAGGTGCAGTACAAAAAAGCCTTTACGTTACTGATGTTTTCGCCTGCAAGTAACTTCTTATAATAAAGCAAAAATGCGTTTTGCAGCGAATCTTCCTCGCTCCCTTTAGCAAATCTTGTACGCGCAACACAGTAATAATAAGCGCTGTCATAATAAGCGTCATACGCCTTACGAAGTTGTGCGTCGGCTTCATGCTTTTTGTGTGCCAAGGCATTCACCTCCTTCATTAAATAGTCGCATAAAAAACAAAATATGTCAAAATATTTCAAAAATATTATAGGCACCTTATATACATAGGGTGCCTATAAACGAATTATATTAAGATTAAAAGTTTACATTAACATTATTGACGCAGCAATAAGGTACTGACCTGCGTAATAGGTTAAATGATTTGTAAAGAAATAGAACGGCTTTTCTTTTCCTCTGCCAAAGAACGTGCCTGAAAGGATAGCGTCTGACAACGTAAACAGTATTAATCCGACTGCAAGCACGGTATATCCCGCAAGGAATTTTGTATAAATAGCAGAAGCTATTGCAAGAAGCATTGACAAAGCAAGGACAGATGTGTAAATAAACACAATAGTTCTGTACGCTCCATAGTGAACTTTCATAATTTTAGCGGAAGCGATAATCAGGTATCCAAACACAAGTGCGCCTGCAGCACACAAAAGAACAATCCACCATTTTAAACGAAGTGAATAAATTGTTGCGCTTGAATAGAAAAGATGACCTACTAAAAAGAATATAAAACCGCCTTTTAAAAATGACGCTTCATCTTTGCGATAAATGCCTTTTAAATCGAGCAGTATGTCCCCGACAAGTCCTAAAGCGCCACCAAAAATTATGAGCGAGCCATAAACAGTTGCTTTTGGATTAGAAATTACTGCAAAAACTGCCGTCAACAAATAGCAAAGACTCGATACAGATTTAAGCATTAGATTCCTGATGCTAAAGCCTTTTGCACGGCTGATACAGAATATCAACGACATTATACAACCAAGTGGTAAAACGATATAATATGCCATAATTTTACTCCTAACAAACATTATTAGACTCCTGTCTTTTAAATTATACCACAAACTGACCTAAAAGTAAAGAAAAATGTATATCTACCAATTAATTGTACGAATCGAGTAACCATTTAAAAATACTCGTAGGGGCTGACGAGCAACTACGTATGCGCCTCACATTGTAGGGAGCGGCGACCCCGACGCTCCGCAATATAATCGGGTGTGGGCAAAGCCCACCCTCCAACTGCTAACTGCTAACTGCATACTGCTAACTACATAAAGAAAAACCACCCTAATGGGTGGTTTCTCTTTATGTCGGCATCGACCTATCTTCCCAGGCAGCTGCCCGCCAAGTATTTTCGGCACGCGTGAGCTTAACTACCGTGTTCGGGAT
>ONXZ01000005.1 GCA_900321905.1 uncultured Eubacteriales bacterium | reverse complement strand
CACTGCAAACAGCATTATAACTAAAAAGTAGAAAAACTTGTGGTTAATATTGCCGCTTTTCTTATACTTGCAGGATAAAAAATAGATTGCAGCGCTTAACACTACACAGAATGCGACCTGAAACAGCGCTTTGTTATCTGCCTTATGACTGAACAGGCGCGGTAACAAAACCGTAAGTCCGCAAAGTTCCATCACCACAACAAAAAGCGATATTGAATTGATGTTTTTTATATTTGCCAAATCTATTTCCCTGTTATACTTGTCTGATAGTTTTGGGAAAAAGATTTGCTTAAACTTGCTAAAAACAGACATTGTGCTCCTATGAAAAAAACCGCAACACTAAGGACATCAGCGCCCATAGTGATTGCGGTCGGTCGGTCATATAACAGTGTTACTTAGACACCTGACTTTGCGTCATCGGCTTTCGCCGATTTTGCCAAAATATCAATTTGTTGAGATGTATATTAACACAAATAGGGTATTTTGTCAATATTTTTTATAAGGAAAGACTTGTTAAAACTCTTTTATTCTCTGCCGTCCCAGCAGTATGTGCAGAGTTTATCGGGGTCAATGCCCACCGACTCAATCATATCGTCAAGACGGTGATAACGCAGGGTTGTAAACTTCAGTTGCTTGCGTATAGCCTCAATCATATTGGCGTATTTTTCGCTGTCGGGATTGATGTATTCCTGCAGAACTTCATCGCTGACATCGCCGCCCTCAAGTTCGCGGATGACGCGGCGTGTGATGAGTTCCATCTCGCTCGTTGAGCGTGAGAAGTTGAGGTACTTGCAGCCAAAGAACAGCGGCGGACACGCAGGGCGGATATGCACTTCCTTCGCGCCGCTTGCGAACAGGTACTCCGTAGTTTCACGCAGTTGGGTGCCGCGCACGATTGAGTCGTCAATCATCAGCAGGCTTTTGTCCTCGATTAAGTCTTTAATCGGAATAAGTTTCATCTTTGCAATCAAATCACGCTTTGACTGAATAGTCGGCATAAACGAGCGCGGCCACGTTGGCGTGTATTTGATGAACGGACGTGTGTAAGGTATACCCGACTCGTTGGAATAACCGATTGCGTGCGCCACGCCTGAATCAGGCACGCCTGCAACAACGTCAGGCTTAACGCCGCTATCTTTGTCACGCTTTGCGAGAGCCCTGCCGCACTTGTAGCGCATGGTTTCAACGCTGATACCCTCGTATGACGATGACGGATAACCGTAGTATATCCACAAAAATGTGCAAATTTTCATCTTGTCGCCGCCCTGAATAAGCGTTTTAACACCGTCAGGGGTCATAACAACAACCTCGCCGGGGCCAAGTTCTTTGAGTGGACTGTAGCCGAGATTGAGATAGGCAAAACTCTCAAAACTTGCGCAGTAGCCGTCCGCCTTTTCACCGAGCACAACAGGCGTTCTGCCCATTTTATCACGCGCGGCGTAAACACCCTTTGGTGTGAGAATGAGCATACTCAGCGAGCCGTCAATCCTGTCCTGTACATAGCGGATACCGTCAATAAAGTTGTCCTTTTGGTTAATCATTGCGGCGATGAGTTCCGTCTGGTTAATCTCGCCGTTTTGCATTTCAAAAAAATGCGTTTTGTTTTTAATAATCTCATCAACAATTTCGTCAATATTGTTCACTTTGCCGACTGTCGCAATGGCAAAGGTGCCGTGGTGCGAGCGCACAAGAATAGGCTGCGCCTCATAGTCGCTGATACAGCCAATGCCCATAGTGCCGTGCATTGTGTTTGACTCTTTAGTGAACTTGGTTCTGAATGGTGCATTTTCGATATTGTGAATTGCCTTGTCAAAGCCGTTTTCAGGGTCATAAACCGCAAGACCCGCACGGCGTGTGCCGAGGTGTGAGTGATAGTCCACACCGAAAAACAAATCAAATACGCAATCCTCTTTTGAAACTGCTCCGAAAAATCCTCCCATAATGTCCTCCTTTGTATTAATTATGAGTTGTGATTTTATTAATACTTTTTAATTATAACAAATCCATTGCCAAAATTAAATAGTTATTTGCAACAAAAAAGGATGCACTTACAGTACATCCTTTTGTTTATTTGAATTTGTCAAAAAAGCCTTTTTTGCCCGGGTTTTTGGGCGGAACGTATGTTTTGTCGAACTCGCGCAGGATTTTTGCCTGCTCGCTTGTGACATTTTTAGGAATATCAACAACGATAGTTACAAACATATCGCCCTTGCCAACACCGTTAAGGCGCTGTATACCCTTGCCCTTGAGTTTGAACACCTCGCCCGGCTGCGTACCGGCAGGCATATTGTACTTGATATCGCCCTCGAGAGTAGGAACACGCAGTTCCGCACCGAGTGTAGCCTCGATAATGCTGACGTGTTTTTTGTACAGCAAATCAAAACCGTCGCGCTCAAATACCTTGTGCGCGCGGACATTAACAACTACCTTGAGGTCGCCGGCAGGACCGCCGTTTACGCCTGTGTCGCCATAACCGCGAAGGTTAACAATCTGCCTGTTATCAATACCCGCAGGAATGTCAATATCAACCTTTGTGCGTTTGCGCACCTTACCCTTGCCCTGGCATTTTGTGCAGGGATTATCAATAATCTTGCCCTTGCCGCCGCAGCGTGAACAGGTGGTCTGAGTATTGACGGTGCCGAGAATTGAACGCTGCTGCACGTTGATAAATCCCCTGCCCTGACAGTCGGGACACGTTTTAGGCGACGAGCCCTCTGCCGCGCCTGTGCCGTGACACTGCGAACAGTCCTCAACACGCGGAACTTCAACCTGCTTTTTGCAGCCTTTTGCCGCTTCCTCAAACGTGATTGTGACAGCGCTCTGGATATCCCTGCCCCTGCGCGGAGCATTAGGATTGCGCGTGCCGCCGCCGAAACCGCCGCCAAAGAATGACGAAAAAATGTCGCCGAGGTCAATATCGCCCTCAAAACCGCCGAAGCCGCCGCCAAAGCCGCCTGCACCTGCGCCCGCGCCGAAGTTAGGGTCAACGCCCGCAAAACCAAACTGGTCGTAACGCGCCTTCTTTTCAGGGTCGGAAAGCACCTCGTAAGCCTCGTTACACTCCTTGAACTTTGCCTCTGCTTCGGCATTGTCAGGGTTGAGGTCAGGGTGGTACTTTTTCGCAGTTTTTCTGTATGCTTTTTTTATCTCATCGTCTGAAGCGCCTTTGCTTACGCCAAGCACTTCATAGTAATCTCGCTTGTTTTCAGGCATATCTGCCCTCCATTTATGCAGTTACCAGTATCCAGATACCAGAATCCAGCCTGTAAGGTGCTGCGCACCGCTATTATAATGGGTATGGGCGAAGCCCATCCCTGCTGAAGACTGGAAACTGGAAACTGAAAACTGAATTAGTTTTCGTCTACCTCTGTATAGTCGGTGTAACCCTCATCAGGCTGTGCGCCTGCGGCATTCGGGTCGCCCTGAGGTGCGCCCTGCGCTGCCTGTGCCTGCTGATAGAGTTTTTGAGAAACCTCATAGAACTTGTTTGTGAGGTCCTCCTGAGTTGACTTGATAGCCTCGCTGTTGTCGCCTTTAAGCGCTTCTTTGAGTGCGTTGAGTTTGGTTTCAAGCGCTGACTTGTCGTCTGCGGAGAACTTGTCGCCGTCCTCTGAAAGCATTTTCTCAGTCTGGTAAACCATCTGGTCAGCGTTGTTGCGAAGGTCAACGTCCTCTCTCTTCTTCTTATCTTCCTCTGCAAACTGTTCTGCCTCACGGACAGCCTTTTCAATATCCTCTTTGCTCATATTTGATGAAGCGGTGATTGAAATCTGCTGCTCTTTGCCTGTGCCGAGGTCTTTTGCAGAAACGTGAACGATACCGTTTGCGTCGATGTCAAAAGTAACTTCAATCTGCGGAACGCCGCGGCGTGCAGGAAGAATACCGTCAAGGTGGAACATACCGAGAGTTTTGTTATCTTTTGCAAACTCTCTCTCACCCTGCAGAACGTGAACTTCTACAGAAGTCTGGTTGTCTGCTGCGGTTGAGAAAATCTGTGATTTCTTTGTAGGAATTGTGGTGTTGCGCTCGATAATAACGGTGTTTACGCCGCCCATAGTTTCGATACCGAGTGACAGCGGAGTAACGTCGAGAAGCAGGAGTCCCTTAACGTCGCCGCCGAGTACGCCGCCCTGAAGAGCCGCGCCCATAGCAACACATTCATCAGGGTTAATGCCCTTGAAAGGTTCTTTGTGCGAGAAGTTCTTGATTGCGTCCTGAACTGCAGGAATACGCGTTGAGCCGCCGACAAGGAGAATCTTGTCAATCTCGTTCATTGAAAGACCTGAGTCGCTCATAGCCTGACGAACAGGACCCATTGTAGCCTCAACAAGGTCTGCAGTCATCTCGTTGAACTTAGCGCGTGTGAGCGTAGTTTCAAGGTGCTTAGGGCCTGTTGCGTCTGCTGTGATGAACGGAAGCGAAATCTGCGCTGTGGTCATACCCGAAAGGTCAATCTTTGCCTTTTCAGCCGCTTCCTTGATACGCTGCATAGCCATTTTGTCAGATGAGAGGTCAATGCCGTTTTGAGCCTTGAACTCTGCAACGAGCCAATCCATAATCTTTTTATCAAAGTCGTCGCCGCCAAGACGGTTGTTACCTGCTGTTGCAAGAACTTCCTGAACGCCGTCGCCCATCTCGATAATAGATACATCGAATGTACCGCCGCCGAGGTCGTAAACCATAACTTTCTGGTCGTCCTCTTTGTCAATACCAAACGCGAGCGCTGCCGCTGTAGGCTCGTTGATAATTCTCTTAACATCAAGACCTGCAATCTTGCCTGCGTCCTTTGTAGCCTGACGCTGTGAGTCGGTAAAGTATGCAGGAACTGTGATAACTGCCTCTGTTACAGTTTCGCCAAGGTATGCTTCTGCGTCGCTCTTGAGTTTCTGCAGAATGATAGAACTAATCTCCTGCGGAGTGAAATCCTTGCCGTCGATATTTACCTTGTAATCAGAGCCCATATGGCGCTTGATTGAAGCGATTGTCTTGTCTGGATTTGTGATAGCCTGACGCTTTGCAACTGCGCCGACCATTCTTTCGCCGTCTTTTGAGAACGCAACTACTGAAGGTGTAGTTCTTGCGCCTTCTGCGTTTGCAATTACTACAGGCTCGCCGCCTTCGATAACTGAAACACAACTGTTTGTTGTACCTAAGTCAATACCAATAATCTTTCCCATAATAATATCTCCTTTGAAGTTATTTATTAATTGAGAGTTGAGAGTTGAGAATTGAGAATTGCGGTTACTCGCTACGCTCAAACAGTAATTAATTAATAATTGCCGTGCGCAGCACCCTTAATTCTCCATTTTCCATTCTTCATTCTCCATTGCTTGAGCGTTGCTCAAGCTTAGTTTGCTGTTTTTACCATAGCCGCACGGATAACTCTGTCGCCGATTTTGTATCCTTTCTGGAACACGTCGCACACGACACTTTCACCGAGCGAATTATCTTCAACGTGCATTACCGCGTTGTGGAAGTTGGGGTCGAATGTGTCGCCGCTCTCGCCGTACTGTTCAACGCCGAGTTTTTCGAGCGCAGCCATAAGACCGTCCATAGTCATCTGAACGCCTTGTTTTAACGCGTCATAGTCGTTGCCCTCGCCTGAAAGCGCACGTTCAAGATTGTCAATAACAGGCAAAAGTTCAGTGATTACGCTGCCTTTGGCGTTGTTATAAGTCTGCTCCTTTTCCTTTGCGCTGCGCGCCCTGAAGTTTGCGTACTCAGCCGCGGTGCGAAGCAGTTGGTCTTTTGTATCGTTGAGTTGCTCCTCAAGAGTAGGCTCTTTGGATTCTTTTTCAGTTTCCGCAGTCTGCTCTTCGGTCAGTTCCTCTTTTGTTTCTTCGGGTTCTTTACTCATACCGTACTCCACCCTCCTTTAAATAATTATTTGTAAGTTTGATTATATAATCAACTCTCGGCAAAATTGTTTTGTAATCAATTCTGAGCGAACCAATCATACCGAGCGTTGCAATTTGCGAATTGTTGTAATCGAACCTCGCAAGCGCCATTGCGGTGTTGTTAAGTTCGTACAAGAGGTTTTCGTCGCCAAGCACAAGCGATTGCTTTACGTTTGAACAGGCGAATCTTGTGAGCAGTTTTTCAAGTTTTTCCTTGCCTGCAAGAAGCATCAGGAGATTGAAAACGCTGCCTTCAAGTTCCGTCTGCGACAGAAGTTTTGTTTCGCCGTATACCACAAGTGAGCCGTTTGCCGCCTCCTGACACAGTGAGCAAAGCGAGGACAGAAGCGGTAACATATCAAACACGCGCGGCCCAAGTACAGGCGCCGCCGACTGAATAAACGACAGGTCAATCTCCTCAAGCGGAGTGCCTACAAAATACTCGTGCGCAAAGCCGTAAAACAGCGCTTTGAATTCCTCGTCACACGGACAGTGCAGTGTGCATACTGACGACTTAATTTTGCCGCCGAGGGTAAGCATAACAAGCATTACCTTGCCGCCGCCCGCAGGTATCAACTCTACGCCCTGCACGCAGTCAATCGGGTCTTTAACCGTGGAGTAAAACGCTGCGCAGCCTGTTACCTCTGACAGAAGTTTTGCCGCGTCTGCAAGCAGTCTTTCAGGGTCGGAGGCGTTTGTTGACAGCCGCTCTGCGATAATCTGCTTTTCGTATGAAGTCAGCCGTTTTGCGTCCATCAGGTTGTCAACATAGTATCTGTACGCCGCTTTGGTCGGCACGCGTCCGCCGCTTGTGTGGCGCTGTTCAAGGTAACCCATTGCGGTGAGCGCCGCCATCTCGTTTCGGATAGTTGCGGAACTTATCGAATAAGGGAGCATTTCACAAAGTGATTTTGAGCCAAGCGGCTCGCCCGTCCTGATATAATAATCTATTATCATACCCAGAATTGCGGCGCGTCTTTCGCCAACCATTGTAATGCCTCCCTCTCTTTTTATCAATTAGCACTCTGTATGGTCGAGTGCTAACTCTATATGTATATTATAACCAAACCGCGCGTTTGTCAACAGTTTTTTTAAAAATTTTTCAAAATTTTGGCACTCTTTTACTTTTATTGCTAAAAGGTAAAGATTTTGCTAACTTTTTTCAAGTCGATTGACAACGATTTTCCGGTGATGTATTATATAATGGTAATAAATAATAAAGGAGATATGTTATTATGAATTGTCCGAATTGCGGCAGAGAACTCGCCGAAGGCGAAGTTTGCAACTGCACAGCAACAAACGAAAACGTATATCAACCGCCGGTTCCGAAGCAGACACAGTACGCACCTGTACAGGAACCGCAGTACGCACCTGTGAATGAACAACAGTACGCGCCGGCACAGGAACAACCGCAGTATTATGTTCCGCCAATCGGCGCGCCTGAGCAAAACTACTACAACCCACAGCAGCCAATGCCGCCTGTGCAGCCGGCTCAGCCTGTTGTTGCAAGAACCGACTATCCTGAAGGATATAAAATCAAGAAAAAGGTCGTTGCGGTTGTACTTGCCTCGGGTCTGGGTGCGCTTGGCATACACAACTTCTATCTCGGCAACACCAACAAGGCAATTGCACAACTTCTTGTTTGCCTTGTCGGCTCACTTTTTGCAGGTCTCGGACTTATCGCGGCTATAATCTGGGCGACTGTTGACGCCGTGCTTCTCTTTACCGAAAAGACAAATATGGACGCAAACGGTTTTAAAATTATGACATTTGAGGAGTCAATGGCAAAGGCTATCAAAGAGTCAAACAAAGAGGACGAAGCCGAAGAAGAATAATAATTACATAGCAAAACGGACAGTTCACAAACGAACTGTCCGTTTTTATTTTTGTTTCTTTTTTACAGCGGATTCAACGGCAATATTTTTAAGGCAGGTAATCTGCCCTTTGACTACTGCGCTGTCGGCAGTAATATTTGTGTCTAACTTTTTATGTATAATCTGCGTGTCAGCGTATTCGCTTTTCAGTTTCTTTTCTGTTTCGCTTTGAGCAAGGGCTGTAAGTTCGCGGTCTGTGAGGGTGAGCGGCGCATTGTTATACTTGCTTGCGGTGGTTGTGATAATACCGACAGGTACACGTTTGCCGTTAACTTTGATGTAATCGCTGTCAAAACTGCAATCTGCACCCTGCGTGTCCGCCTTGCCGATGTAAAGCGGAACGTAAATCCCGAAAAACGCAAGCGTTTTGTACTGCGCCTTGCTTGTCAGCATAGGTCTGCTCTGTGTGCGGCTGACAACGAGTTCAAACGGCTCCGTGACCTGAGCGATATACTCGCCCTCGGCGTGAACTCGGCGCGTTTTTTCGTAGCCATCGGTATAAATGCCCTTAATCAAAATATCGCCTTTTTTGACGCTGTCGCCGACTTTCGCAACCGCCTTGCCGTTGTACAAAGCAACCTTGACAATAAAGCCGTCAGCCGACGCTTTGACGTTGCAGACGTTCTTTTTCTTCTGTTTACGCGTGGGCGGATTTTTCGTTTCGCTAATCTCAACGCGCGCGGTTGTTCCAAGTTCGTTGATATGCACCCAGGCGCAGTCGTCAAACGACGCCATAATCAGGTTTTCGACCTTATCGGTGTTGACTGTGTCCCAGTAAACGCCCTCATAAATACCGTTTTGCGCGAGGAAATCGCGAAGTTCACTATCCTTAATGCGACTGTTTCCGACAATCTGAACGTTCCAGATGAATCCCGACAAAAAACTCAAAATCATCACAAACAGCAAAGCGCCAACCGCAAGACCGAAACGGTTTCTGAGTTTGAGAAGCGGAAATATTATGCCCGATTTTTTGATAATTTTAAGCCTTCCGCCGTGCTTTTTTGCCGTCCTGCAAAACGCAAGATACTGCGAAGCAGGGCAGGTTGCACACAACACCGAATCACGGTAATGCAAATCGCGCACAGCGAGGTTATTAGCATAACAATCGTTAATAAAACCGTCTGCAAATCCGCCCTCAAAACTGAACTGCACAAAGCCGACGAGCCACCTGAAAAACTTAATCATTGCTGCAAAACTCCATTGTTACAACCGTTCCCTGCACCACTGCACCCTCGTGTGTGAAAGAATCAATATACAACCCGTCGCCGTAAAACGCAACGCTGTATTTGCCGAGGTCGATTTTGATTTTGTCTTTTGTATACTCAACAATCGACTTTAAGCCGTCCACCACAAATTCGCTGTTGCCGATAATCTCAATATGCGGCTGTGTGGCGCAGTCAATAATATCTTTCAAACCCATCACCAATCATTTATATGCAAAAAAACGAGCGGATATTATCCGCCCCTGCCAATGTTCAATTGGGGACAGTCCCCAATTGAACATTATTTAATTATATTGTTCAGCCGTGCAATCACTATGCCCGACAGTATTCCCACGATTACGCCTGTCACAGCGCCCGAAATCAGCAGCACAGGCAGATAGTAAACTATGCGTGATGTTTGCATAACAACCCCTGCAACAACGATTTGCCCCACATTATGCACTGACGCACCAAGCACCGACACGCCGAGCGCAGATAACTTTTTGCTCTGCATTGCCGCAAGCATTACGAAGTATGACAGTATGCCGCCTGCCAAACTGTAAATCAGCGAAAACGCGCCTGAAAACAGCAGCCCCGCCAAAAGTATTCTAATCATCGAAATCGCAAACGCTTCCTTTTTGCCGAGCAGATACATCGCCATCAGCACAACAGAGTTTGCAAGTCCGAGTTTTACGCCCGGTATGCCAATGTTAACCGGCACAAGACTTTCAAGAAACGACAGTGTGAACGCCAGCGCAACGCAAAGTGCGAAGGTTGCGACTTTTTTTGATTTACTCATCTCGCAACACCGTCCACTTCTCCGCTGTCGCCGCGCACGGTGACAATGACCTTGTTCGGCAGGCAGACAATACTCTCACCCGACTTGCTGACCGCCCTGTGATTTTTGCAGATTTTATCGGGGCAATCGGCTTTCGTAACGCTGACTGCGCCGTCTTTTACCTCAACTACATTGGTGACCCTGCCGCCGTCTTTCACCTCAAAAACAGCATTTTCATCAAGCGGAAGTTCGGCAATAACAGTACCGTTTTGCTCTATCACAGCGGCGCTGCCGGAACCTGCAAAAATGTTAAAACACAAAAGCACAAGCGCCGCGGCGCAAAGCACAGCCACAGCAATAATAACATCTGCTTTTTTAACCTTAAATTTGTCCATAACTCAAGTATACACGCCTCGCCACTCAATGTCAATTGACATAATCCTGCGCTTGTGATAATATTACTGAAAGAGGGATAAGTATATGAACGTTATGTTTTTTGTAAACAGCATATTGTTCGGTTTCGGTCTTGCGATGGACGCATTTTCAGTATCGGTCGCAAACGGACTCGCGGAGCCGAAAATGCGCCGCAGAAAAGCGGTTTTAATCGCAGGTGTATTCTCGGTCTTTCAGTTTGCAATGCCAATGCTCGGATGGGCGGCAGTGCATTTTGTGGTAAATTATTTTAAAAAAGTCCAGCCGTATATACCGTACATTGCGCTGATTTTGCTGCTTTACATCGGCGGCAAAATGGTGATTGAAAGTGTGAAAAGCAGAAAAAATGCGGTGCATACCAATGCTGCGCTTGGCATGGGAACGCTGATTGTGCAGGGTGTTGCAACCTCGATTGACGCACTTTCCGTCGGTTTTACAACACAGGGTTACGGAATGTTTGAAGCGTTTTTGTCATCGCTGATTATCGGCGTAGTTACTTACGGCGTTTGCCGCGCAGGTATTGAAATCGGCAAGGTTTTCGGCGACAAATTTTCAGACAAAGCGACCCTCCTCGGCGGAATCATACTTATCGGCATAGGAATTGAGATATTTGTAAAAGGCGTGTTTTTCTAATTCGGAATGCGGAATTAGAAATTCGGAATTGATATTCGGGTAGGTTTCCCAACCCGCCCGATAAATATCTGTTAGTTATTATCTAAACAAAGCGGGCGGATGGTATCCGCCCCTACGTTTAATCGGTTACTCACTTCGTTCAAACAATGGTATTTGCGGAGCGTCGAGGTCGCCGCTCCCTACAGAAGTCGTTTGTTTTTAGGCATATCGTAATCGCCCATACTGTCCACTATTCACTGTACACTATCCACTAAAAAATGCACTCCGGCGGAGTGCATTTTTATTTGGTATGTTCGTCGAGTGTGAGGTAATAGGCAGGGAGAAAATGCTCGCGGAAGTATTTAACCTCGGGCAGGTCGATTGCTTTGATTTTTTCCTCCTGCGCTTTGAGGGCGAGGTCAAACTCACGGTTGCCCATACGGTTTTCCTCCACGCATTTAATCAGCGCGCTGATTTTGTCCGCCACTTTTACAAGCGCCCAGAGTTCTTTGTCCGCCTCCTGCTGTTCAAAAAACGGCTTGTAGTCGGCTCTGTAATCCTCGGGCAGCATTGCGAGCAGACGCTCGCCTGCGACTGACTCAATGTCTTTGTAAACATTGTTAATCTCGTCGTTATAGTACTTAACCGGGGTCGGCATATCGCCCGTGATAACCTCGGTTGTGTCGTGATACAGCGCAAGGACTGCCGCCCTGTCGGCATTGTAGTTTTTGCCGAACTCTTTGTTGCCGATAAGCGCAAGCGCGTGGGCGATAACCGCTACGGAATGGCTGTGCTCTGCAATATTCTCTTTTGAAGTATTGCGCATAAGCGCCCAACGGTCAATCAGTTTCATCCGATTGACCATTGCGAAAAAGTTATATTTACTCATTAATCCTCGTCCTTTGTGATGGCGATTGACAGTTCGTCAAGTTGTACGTCGTCTATGTACGACGGTGCGCCGCTCATAAGTTCGCTTGCGTTTTGCACCTTCGGGAAAGCAACAACATCGCGCAGCGAATCAGCGCCGCAGATGAGCATTGCAAGTCTGTCAAGACCGATGCCCATACCTCCGTGAGGCGGTGCTGCATAGTGATAAGCGTCAACGAGGAAGCCGAACTTGGCGTCGATTTCCTCCTGCGACATACCGAGGAGTTCAAACATCTTGGTCTGCAAATCGCAATCGGTGATACGCATTGAGCCTGAAGACAATTCCGTACCGTTAAGCACAAGGTCAAATGCCTGCGCCTTAACCTTGCTTTTGTCAGTGTCAAGGTACTGCACGCTCTCGTCCATAGGCATTGTAAACGGGTGGTGAGCCGCAACGAATTCGCCTGTGTCCTCGTCAAGTTCAAAAAACGGCATTTCCGTAATCCAGAGGTAATTCCACTTACCCTCAGGGATAATGTCAAGTTCTTTTGCAATAATCAGGCGGAGTGCGCCCATAATCGTGAGCGCCTTGCGTGTCTTGTCGCTGACGATAAACACAACGTCGCCCTGCTCTGCACCGAGTGATGTAAGCAGCGCGTCAAGTTCGCCCTCTTTGAGGAATTTTGCAAACGAGCAGTTAGGCGTTTCATCTGCCCAGCGGACATAAGCAAGTCCTTTAGCGCCGATACCCTTTGCATGCTCGGTAAGTTTGTCAATCTTTTTGCGGGAATAGTGCTGCGCAGCGCCCTTTGCAACGATAGCCTTAACTGCGCCGCCGTCTGCAATAGCGTTTTTGAATACTACAAAATCGGTACCGTCTGCCCAGTCGCTGACGTCCTGAATAAGCATATCAAAACGAGTGTCGGGCTTATCAGAGCCGTACTTGTTCATCGCGTCGTCAAACGTCATACGCGGCAGTTTTTCAGGCATATCAACGTCTATAGTATCCTTCATCAGTTTTTTGATAAAGCCCTCTGCCATATCCATAAGGTCATCGCAGTTTACAAACGACATTTCAAGGTCAATCTGAGTAAATTCAGGCTGACGGTCTGCGCGCAAATCCTCGTCGCGGAAGCAACGCGCAAGTTGAACATAGCGGTCAAAGCCGGCAATCATTGTAAGTTGCTTATAAATCTGCGGCGACTGCGGCAGAGCGTAGAACTTACCGCTGTGAATACGCGACGGCACAACGTAGTCCCTTGCGCCCTCGGGTGTGGACTTAATCATCATCGGAGTTTCAATCTCGATAAAGTCATTGTCGTAAAAATAATCTCTCGCGATTTTTGCAATCTTGTGACGCATAAGAATATTTTTTGTCAGTTTTTCGCTGCGGAGTCCGAGATAGCGGTATTTAAGCGTGGTTTCATCGCCGACGGTGTCAATCTTTTCAACCTCAAAAGGCGGTGTGTCAGCCTTTGAGAGAATGCGAAAATCGGTAACCATAACCTCAATATCGCCCGTTGGGATTTCTTTATTCTTGCTCTCGCGCTCGGCAACTGTGCCGACTGCCGCTACAACGAATTCGCTGCGTACAGACTGCGCTTTTGCAAAAATTTCGCGGTCGGTTTTGTCGTTAAATGAAAGTTGGATAATACCGCTCCTGTCACGCAGGTCTATAAAGATAAGGTTGCCGAGGTCGCGCTGGCGCTGTACCCAGCCGAAAACAGTAATCTCCTCACCGACATTGTTCATATTGAATTCGGCGCAGTACGCCGTTCTTTTAAGTCCGTTAAGTGTGTCCATTATTCTTCCTCCGAAATATCTGTGCCGAAAAGAGAGGCAAAATCAAACGCCTCGCCGTTAATCTCAAGGTCTTTGAGCTGCTCGTCCATACTGATGCGGTAAAAGTCGTTAACAAAAGTAGTTAGCGACACATCGCACGCTTCGCCGCTTTGCATATTTTTGAGCGTTGCGGCTTTGTTTTCAACCTCGTTATCACCGATAACAACGTTGAACGCGGCGTTCATCTTGTCGGCGTACTTCATCTGCGCGCGCAGCGAGCGAGCATTTAGGTCGTAAAGCACGGTAAAGCCTTCCGCACGCATATCGCTTGCAATTTCAACTGCTTTTAGTTGCGCTTTTTCGCCAAGCGCCACGATGAAAAGGTCGGGCTTTGCCGGCTCGGGGAATTCACAGTCCTGCGCTTCCATAACGAGTTGCAGCCTTTCAAGACCCATACCGAAGCCGAGTGACGGCGTGTGCTGACCGCCGAACTCCTCAACAAGTCCGTCATAGCGTCCGCCGCCGCACACCGTACCCTGCGCACCGATTGAATCGGCAACAAACTCAAACACAGTTTTTGTATAGTAATCAAGTCCGCGGACAATGCGCGGATTAATCTGATAAGTAATGCCCATTGCGTCAAGGTATTTTTTAACGCTCTCAAAGTGGTCGCTGCACTCCTCGCAGAGGTAGTCAAGCACAGCCGGTGCGTCCTTAGCAATTTCCTGATCCTGAGGACTCTTGCAGTCAAGAAGGCGCATTGGGTTGCGTTCAAGGCGTTCCTGACACGTTGAGCAGAGTTCGTCCTTGTGCGCGCCAAAGTAATCTTTGAGCGCCTGCTGATATTTTGCACGACAATTCGGGCAGCCGATTGAGTTAAGTTCAAGGTGTAAATCCTTTACGCCGAGTTCGTCAAACACCTGCTTTGCAAGCGAAATCATCTCCGCGTCTGCAAGCGGCGAAGTTGCGCCGAAGCACTCTATACCGAACTGGTGGAACTCACGCAGTCTGCCTGCCTGCGGCTTTTCATAGCGGTAGCAGGAAGTGAGATAGCACACCTTTTGCGGCAGGGCTTCATTGCTCAGTCCGTTTTCAAGGAACGCGCGCGCCGCGCCTGCCGTACCCTCGGGGCGCAGGGTTATTGAGCGTCCGCCCTTGTCGTCAAAAGTATACATCTCCTTTTGCACAACGTCCGTGGTGTCGCCGACGCCGCGCTGAAACAACTCTGTATGTTCAAATACAGGCGTTCTGATTTCCTTATAGCCGTATTTTTCAGCAACGCCGAGGCAAGTGCTTTCAATATACTGGTTTTTGTGTACATCAGACGGTAAAACGTCCTTTGTACCCTTGATTGCTTTTGTAATAAGCGCCATATGATTCTCCTGTATATATGTATTGTGGGCGGAAACGAATTTCCGCCCATTATTTAATAATTAGTTACGGTTGTAGCGTGGGTTAACAATTTCCCTCCACTCAAAGTCGCCGCGTTCTACGCCGCGAATAAGTGCTTCCGCCGTGGCGATATTTGTTGCAAACGGAATGTTGTGAACATCGCACAGGCGAAGAAGGTCGTTATCATTAGGCTCATGCGGTTTTGCCGTGAGCGGGTCACGGAAAAAGATGAGCAGGTCAATTTCGTTGCACGCAATACGGCTTGCAATCTGCTGACCGCCGCCCTGCGAGCCGCTTAAAAAGCAGTTGATATCAAGCCCTGTTGCTTCCTGAACCAGTTTACCTGTTGTGCCTGTGGCACAGACATCGTGCCTGCTGATAATTCCGCAATAAGCGATACAGAACTGAACAAGTAATTCTTTTTTAGCGTCATGTGCAATTAAAGCGATATTCATAGTTTTCCTCCTTGAGGCGTTGGGTTTGTGCTGATTACTATTTATAATAACATAATTTACTAATTTACACAAGTAATAATTTGTTTAAAAATTTAATAAACACATCAGCCGAGCAAGGTTGCATAACTCTGCGCCTTCTTCTCATTAGTATTGTGGTTATAGTAATAGTTTATTATCGACTTTGTAATCTCTGCGGTTGATGTACCTGAACCAGCCATCTCAATAGCGGTGGCAACGCTGAGTTCAGGGTTTTCATACGGAGCAAAGGTTATAAGAAAACCGTTGTTGTGTTTTATTCCGTCGACAATAACCTGCGACGTACCCGTTTTGCACGCAACGTGAGGGCTGAACGAAGCGAAAACCGATGAAGGTCCGCCACTCGTTGCAACCATACGCATGCCCTGCTGAACAATCCGGATATTACTCGATTTAACATTGATGTTACCGGTTGAGGCAACATTGGTTTCGGTAACAGCGCCTGTTGAGCGCGATATGTGAGATTTTACAAAGTGCATTTTATAGCGCGTGCCGCCGTTTGCAATAGTGCCGACGTAGTTGCAAAGTTGAAGCGGAGTAAACAGGTTGTCCGACTGACCGATAGCCGCCTGAACGGTATCGCCGATAGACCACGGGTATGCGCCGATGCGTTTTCTGTACTCAGGACCTGCGAGTATACCCTGTGCTTCGGGAATTTCAACGCCGGTCTTTTCGCCAAGGCCGAGCATCCTGCCATAAGTGTTCATACGCTCAATGCCGAGCCTTTGCGCGCAGTTGTAGAAAAAGATATTGCACGAATCGCGCAGCGCGGTGCGAACATTTTCGCCGCCGTGAGCCGCAAGACACTCAAAGGTCATATTGCCGACATCGTAGTACATACCGCAGCCGAATACAGTGTTTTCGTTAATAACGCCCTCCTCAAGCGCGGCAAGGCTCATCATCGGCTTAAACGTTGAGCCTGGGGCGTATGTACCGAGTGCAAATCGGTTATAAAGCGGTGTGTTTTTCCGCTTGGTCAGTTCATTATATTTGTCGTAATAATCTTTCAAATCAAAGGTCGGGTAACTTGCCGCAGCAAGCACCTCACCGTTATTGCAGTCCTCGACCACAACGGCGCCTGTGGACAGCGAAATGCTGACGCTTTGGCAGATATCACGCAGTTTGTTCTGCGCAACACGCTGCAGGTCTTTATCAATAGTCAAAACAACCGTATCGCCCTGAACAGGCTCTTTTGTTATCTCCTCGCTGACGTTGCCGTCGCCGTCAATCGTTACAGTTTTTTCGCCCGGCACACCGCGCAGCGACGACTCCATAGCCGCCTCAATACCCGATTCACCGATTTCGTCATTAATGCCGTAGCCTTCGTTTTTCAGGCGTTCATATTCCTCGGCGTTAATCTTGCGCACCGTGCCGATAATATGCGGCGCAATAGTGGAATCGGCATACTCTCTGTATGCCACAACACGCACGTCCGCACCTCGGTAAACACTCTCGTTTTCCTTAATCTGTGCAACCGTTTTATCGCTGACATCGTCCGCTATGGTTACGGGATTTGACACGTCAAACAACATTCTTGTAAGTTCGTAATGGATGTTGCCCATCTCCATAACCGTCTGGATATCGTACTTTTGAAGGTAACTTTCAAGTTTATATTTTTCAACCATCGCATCAAAGCAGTTTTGCGCGGTAGCATAAGGCTGGAGGTTGAACATATCCTTGCTTTTCATCGTTTCGATAGCGGTTTCATAGTCCTCGTCGTCTTTTTCGTCTATGAAAACAACCTTGCCTTTTTTGAGTTTTATTGGCAGGTTATGGGCATATTCCTCGCCGTTTTTGAGGAAAAGTTGCATAAGGTTATACACGGTTTCGTTGCGTCTTTTGCCGTCCTTGCCTGACGGAAGATAAGCCGCGTCGAGCATAACACTGTTGCCCTGACGGTTAGAAACAAGCGGATTACCGTTGCGGTCAACTATTTCTCCGCGTGCCGCTTCGATAGAAACGGTGTACGTTTTAACCGTATTATTTTGTGCGGCATAATACTCGTTATTCCTGATTTGAATATCGTAAAGTTCCGCCGCAAAACCAATCATAACCGCAATTACAAGCAGTATTGCAAAAGTTGTGCGTGCGCTCTTGTAAATATTGCCCACGGTAGTCCACTCTCCTTTCGTCAGAATTTATGATATGCAGGGCGTTATTCAGCCACGCCCTTGTTGAGTTTCTTTTTAATAGGTGAAAATACCATGCCCAGCACTATCCCTACCGCTGCGGTGTAAACAAAACTCGGCAGATAGAAGTACAGCAGGCTCAGCACCGAGCCGTCGCCGCCGTGCGGCATAACAATTATAAGCCAATAGAGCATACAGTATATAAATGTGCCGATTGCTGCGCTGACGACTGCCACCCAGTAGGTATTGCGTAGCAGAAAGTCAGAGTCCCACAGAAAGCCTGCAAACAGTCCTAAAAGTGCGGCTGTACGCTCGTCCTCACCGAGTGAGAGCAGCAGCGCCGCAGGCACAAGCAAAAAACACCGTGCGCCGCCGATTTGTAGCCACAGCCCCTGCACATTCTGCAGCAGCGCCGCCGCCGCAAGTATAACACAGTAAAGGGTATATTTAATTGTCTTGTCCTTTTTTGACAGTTCCATAATCCCTCTGCAAATCTGAATTAATAGTCGGTAAGCACAAATACCGAAGTGATGTCCTCAATCGCAACGCCCGGTGTAATTACAGCGTAAGAGGAAATATCCGTTGTTTCATCATCAATCTCATCAACAGTGCCGATAAGCAGTCCCTTAGGCACAGAGCCGCTGAGACCTGCGGTACATATAATCGAGCCGTAAGACACCTTTGTTGCAGACGACAGGTTTGCCATCTTGCACTTGTTTTCACGGGCAAGTTTTGCATTGCCCGTAACATAGGAAATCTCGCCCGAAATAATCTCATAAGCGGACACGTTAAAGGTTGGGTCAAGCACGGTTTTAACCACGCTGTAATCAGGATAAACCTTGTAAATAATGCCTACAAGATACTTGCCCCACAGCACGGCGTCGCCCTTGCTGATACCGTTTACAGAGCCCTTGCTGATGGTAAACGATTTATAGATATCTGCGCTGTCTCTGCCGATAACCGACGCTTCGGCAAACTTGTACTTGGGATTTTCCTCTTTGAGTTCAAGGAACTCCTTGTACAGCGCATTCTGGTTTTTCAGATTTTCGTAATCAACGAGTTGCGAGCGCAAATCGCCAATTTCCTGATTAAGTTTTTCAATCTCTTTTTCGTACTGAGCGTCGCCCTTGACGGTGCCGATAACATTATCAATACCGTTTGCAATCTTTTGCGCAACATAGTGGCACGGCGTGAACACAGTGCCTACAACTGCGGACTGCACAGTTTCGCCCCTGCCTGCGATAGCGGCAAGAATCGCGCCGACCAAAAGCATTGCAATTATGCCGGATACGATTTTAAATCGAGTGCTTTTAAAAATATGTTTCATTTATCACATAACTCCGTTATTTGGTCTTTTCAGTCTGACTGACGTGCCGATTGCAACGCAGTTTTCAGGGTCTTTCGGGGAGATAACCCGGATTTTAATTTCCTCCTCAATAACCTCGCGCAGACCGCGCAGTTTGCTTGCGCCGCCTGTCAGATAAATACCGCGGTCAATGATGTCGGCGGAGAGTTCAGGCAGGGTTACTTCAAGCGTTTCTTTAATAGCAAGAACTACCGAAGTAACGCAGTCCTCAAGTATATCACGCACGGTAGCGCTTGTGAGTTCAACACTGCCGGGCAGACCGTCGTCAAGATTGCGACCTCTCACTTCCATAGTGGCCTCGCCGTCGTATTCTTTGGCAGAGCCGATTTTGATTTTAACATCCTCCGCCGTATTTTCACCAATAAGCAGGTTGTGCTTGCGCTTAACGTAATTAATAATAGCCTCGTCAAACGCATTGCCGCCGATTTTTATGCTTTTACTTGCAGCGATACCGCCGAGCGAAACAACCGCAATATCGCAAGTGCCGCCGCCGATATCAACTATCATTGAACCTGTAGGCTCATATACGGGCAGACCAACGCCGAGAGCCGCAGCCATAGGTGATTCGATAAGTTCAACGTCCTGCGCGCCTGCGGAGCGCACTGCGTCCTCAACGGCACGGCGCTCAACCTCGGTAACGCTTGAAGGAACGCTGACAACGACCTTTGTTTTTGTGAACATACTGCGTTTGCTTGAGCGGTCAATAAAGTCGCGCACCATATCCGACGTCATATCAAAGTCGGCGATAACGCCCGCTGTAACAGGGCGTACAGCAACGATTGAGCCGGGTGTTCTGCCAATCATCTGCTTTGCCTCGTTGCCTGTTGCGAGCACTCGCTTTGACTTAACGTCAACAGCAACAACGCTCGGTTCGTTGATAATTATATGTCCTTTCCTGTCGGCAAGCCTGGTGTTGGACGTGCCGAGGTCAATTCCGATTTCTCTTGAAAACAGCATTATGTATATCTCACTTTCGTGGTAAAATTCACTTAGGGTAATATTATATAATATTGCGCGGTTAATCTCAACAATAAATTTAAAATATTAAAAAAATTCATTATTTATCAAAATATGGGAGGGCAATTTGCCCTCCCTTGCATATTTAGATATTGACAGTAAAATCGTAGCCCTGCGAGCGTATCTCATCAATCATGTCGCCGAGTATTTGCTCATTCGTCTTGCTGACGGCATGAAGCAGCAGAATTTCACCGGGGTGTGTGCTGTCGGTAATATTTTTGAGCGCCTGAGCGTTGTCAGGCTGGTATTCTGTGTCCCAGTCGGCGTAGGCAAACGACCAGAAAACGCTGGTGTATCTGAGGTCGCGCAGTATGCCGAGGCTCTGTTCGGAGAACTCACCTTTCGGGAAGCGAAAATAACTCATTGTATAATTGTAATTTTCCTTGATATAGTCGTGCAGGAAGCGTACTTCCTCCTTCGCTGTAGACACATCAAGTTCGTCCATGGAGTAGTGGTGATACGAGTGGTTGCCAACGACATGGCCCTCTTTAATCATACGTTCAATAAGGTCGGGGTTGTCCTTTGCAAAATCATATGTCACAAAGAAAATCGCCTTTACGTTTTTCTCCTTTAAAGTGTCTAAAATAGCGGGAGTATAGCCGTTTTCATACCCCTCGTCAAAGGTCAGGCAAATGCTCTTTTTGCCGTCAACAAACCAACGCGCGCCGAGGTCTGCATAGTTGTTTTGCAAGCCGACAGGCTCTGCAGGCTGCTGGTGATTTCGTACCGCGCCAAAACCCCACACTATCTTTTTTGTAGACATTGACTCCACGCTTGCAACCGCCTCCGCAGTGGGCGTTGTAGTGCCGTCAGTCGTAGTTTCGGCAGTCGTTGAAGTGCTTGAATTATTACTATTTGTATTATCTTTTTCGACTTTAACTGTGCAGCCGCACAGAGTAATAAGGCATAAAAATGCAATAAAAATCTTTTTCAAAATAAAACCTCCTCTGTCCTATTATTGGAACAAAGGAGGTAAAAAATTGATGTAAATATTTAGTTTTGTCAATCTTCAACTTTCCAGCCTGCGGACACAATTTCCTCGTTTTTGCCGACTTTTGTTATAAGGTTTTCAACAAGCGACGCGTCCTCGTTTTTCGTGGAGATATGAGCGCGTATTTTTTTGTTATGCTCATCGCTGTGCGAGTCTGTACTCTCAAGCGTGTGCAGCAAAACGTCAGGCTCGTTTTTGATAATGCTCATAATGTTTTTGCGCACATCGAGTTCCGCTTCCTCAGGGCAAACAACGGAGATTCTGTAAAACGCTTCCTTATTTTTCTTTTTATCATTTTTATCGTACTTGCGAACGTGGCTGATGTAGTCGGAAATCGGGTGCAAAACAAGATGCACAATGACTATGACAATGCCCACAATCATTGCGTATTCAAGGTTTTTAACACAGCAGAGTATGCCGACTGCCGAGGTTGCCCACACAGTCGCCGCAGTATTGAGTCCGCGAATATTGGAACCCTCGCGCAGAATAAGACCTGCGCCGAGAAAACCGATACCCGAAACTATACCCGACGCCACGCGCGTGATATCCACGCCGCCGTTAAAGGTGAGGAAACTGAACGCCGTGAACGCAT
>ONXZ01000193.1 GCA_900321905.1 uncultured Eubacteriales bacterium | reverse complement strand
CCTCCTTAGTTGTCACCAAGCTACAAGCTACAGGATACAAGCTACAGGCTTGTGGTTTGTCGCTTCGCTCCGATTATATTGCGGAGCGATGTGCCCTTGGAGCGGGCTCCTCACCCTTTTGTCACCTGCGGTGACATTTTTGCTAGCGCAGACGCTCCCCTCTGTCACTTCGTGACATCTCCCCGTTAATCGGGGAGAACCTCACAGGGGAATCTCATCGCTCCCTACGAAATGCGCACACCGTAGGGGCTGACGACCTCGGCAGCCCGTTAATTGTTTGAGGCGGTCACGCCGAGTAACATCAATTCATCATTCATCATTAAAATACTCCTCCCCTTAAATAGACCGAAACGGGCACTTTTATTCACCTTTTACGCATAATTGGACGGTGAAAATGCAAAAAATATTTTTTTTGAGCATTTTATGCAGAATTTGTGCATAGGTCAGAGTAAATTTGACCTTTGGGTCAAATTTACAGTTTCCGGTTTCCGGAGACCAGTTTCCGGCAGGGACGGGCGAAGCCCGCCGTATAATTCCGACTTCCGCATTCCGAATTCCGAATTAAAAAAATATTGACATCTTATAATATATAATATATAATTAATGAGTTAAAATGTATTATATCTAAAGGAGTTTTTGATATGGCAGCAAAAGTTTTTAAAATGACAGAAGCAGGCAAAGCGAAACTTGAGGAAGAACTTGAGTATCTCTCAACCGAAGGTCGTGACGACATTGCCGAAAAACTGAAGGTTGCGCGTTCTTACGGTGACCTTTCCGAGAACAGCGAGTACGATGAGGCAAAGAGCGAGCAGGCTAAAATTGAGGCGCGTATTAACGAACTCAAGTATCAGCTTGACAACGCAGTAATTGTTGAGTCGCTCGATAGCGACAGCGTTTCCATGGGCGCAAAGGTTACAGTGCTTCGCAAAAATGATAAAAAAGAACTTGTTTACGAGATTGTCGGCTACGGTCAGAACAATGCCGCTGAGGGCAAAATCACAGACGAAAGTCCTGTCGGCGCTGCGCTTATCGGCGCAAAGATTGGCGACACAGTTACTGTTGAGGCACCTGTCGGCAATATTGAGCTGGAAGTAATTAATATAGAAAAATAGTACAGGCTTAAAGCCTCAAGCTACAAGCTTCATGCTTTCGGGAGGGCTTCGCCCTCACCCGATTGTAGGGAACGAAGACCACTTTGTTTCGTGGAGTGCTGTAGTCAACGCTTCTACAGGTTGCACGAGCGCAGCGAGTAACCAAAAGCCTGTAGCCTGCAGCCTGTAGCTATTTTCGACGAAGGAGAAAACACTATGGCGGGAAAGTTTGAAATCACCAAGGCCGGTGACGGTACTTTCACATTTGAATTTTTTGTTGATGACAAGGCGGTGGGCAAGTCCCCCGTATTTGATAAAGAGGACGCATGCAAGCGCGGCGTAAAGGCTGTTAAAAAGAACAGCAGAATGAAAGTGCAGAACACTCTGCAAAACGACGAGGAAAAGACCAATCCAAAGTACCTCGTTGAAAAAAGCGGCGACAAGGTTAAATATACGCTGTTTCTTCAGACAGGCGCAGTTGCGCTTGAGGGCGAGGGAGAGAGCGAAGCAGACGTTCTTGCAACTATCGAGGCTATCGGTAACAACGCAAACTCCGCACAGATGAAAATGGCGGAGGTTGTACTCACCGAGAACGAGCAAAAGCAAATCAGGATTGACAAACTCAAGGCTCTGCAGGACGACGGACGCGACCCGTTTGAAATTACGCTCGCAACACAGACTCACCACTCGGACGAAATCAAGGCGAATTTCGACGAACTTGAAGAAAAAGACGTTACTATCGCAGGTCGTATTATGACCTGGCGCGATATGGGTAAGGCTAACTTCATTGACGTTCAGGACAGAAACGGCAGAATTCAGGCGTATGTTCGTATGAACGATGTCGGCGAGGATGTATTCAAGGAGTTCAAGACCTGGGATATCGGCGATATTGTTGAAATTACAGGCTTTGTGTTCAAAACCAGAACGGGCGAAATTTCAGTTCACGCAAAGCAAATCAGACTTCTCGCAAAGTCGCTGCTTCCGCTGCCTGAAAAATTCCACGGCTTAACTGATACAGACACAAGATACCGCAAACGCTATCTTGATATGATTATGAACCCCGATGTTAAGGACACTTTCATCAAGCGTTCAAAGATTATTACATCTATCAGGAATTATCTCGATTCGCTCGGCTTCATCGAAGTAGAAACCCCGATGCTCAACACAATCGCCGGCGGTGCGGCGGCAAGGCCGTTCATCACGCACCACAACACGCTTGATATGGATATGTATCTGCGTATCGCGACAGAACTTTATCTTAAAAGGCTGATTGTCGGCGGTATGGAAAGGGTTTACGAAATCGGCAGGAACTTCCGTAACGAAGGTATGGACGTGCGCCACAATCCCGAGTTCACCTGTATTGAACTTTATCAGGCGTTCACCGATTATCACGGTATGATGGATATTGCCGAAGCAATAATCCGCAACGCCGCAACAGAGGTTTGCGACAATCTTCACATCACATTTAACGGCACAGAGGTTGACCTTGAATCACCGTTCAGACGTATGACAATGGTTGAAGCCGTTAAGGAGTTCAGCGGTGTCGACTTTGCAGAATTTATGAGCGATGACGAAAAAGCAATAGCCATCGCTAAGGAAAAAGAAATTGAAATCGAAAACGGCAAGGCAACCTGGGGCGATATTCTCAACTCGTTCTTTGAGGAATTTGTTGAGGAAAATCTCGTTCAGCCGACGTTTATTATGGACTATCCCGTTGAAATTAGCCCGCTTACAAAACGCAAGCCTGACTGTCCTGTGCTGACAGAACGTTTTGAACTGTTTATTCTCGGCGGCGAGTACGGCAACGCTTATTCCGAACTTAACGACCCGATTGACCAGCTCGGCAGATTTGAAGCGCAGATGAAACTGCGTGAAGCAGGCGACGATGAAGCGAATATGATTGACCACGATTTTGTTACCGCGCTTGAATACGGTATGCCTCCGACGGGCGGTCTGGGTATCGGCATTGACAGGCTTGTTATGTTGCTTACGGATAATTATTCAATCCGCGATGTACTTGCCTTCCCGACAATGAAACCATTGGATTAGCAGGCTAATCCAGTTACCAGTTTCCGGTTTTCAGTTTCCAGCAGGGATGGGCTTCGCCCATACCCATTATAATAGCTGTGCGAGATTCCCCTGTGAGGTACTCCCCGATTAACGGGGAGATGTCACGAAGTGACAGAGGGGAGCGTCTGCGCTAGCAAAAATGTCACCGCAGGTGA
>ONXZ01000020.1 GCA_900321905.1 uncultured Eubacteriales bacterium | reverse complement strand
GTGAATGATGAATTAAGGTAACTCGCTTCGCTCGGATTAGACTCAAGGGAATAGACTCAAGACTCAAGGGGGAAGGTGGACTTCGTCCACACCTATTATAAATTGCTGTGCGCAGCACCCAACACCTTGAGCCTTTCGTGCGAAGCACGTTCCTTATGAGCGTAGCGAATTCCTTGAGTCTGATTGGAGCGTAGCGACCAACCTTCAACTGCTAACTGCATACTGCTAACTGAATTAAATACCGTATTCGCTGACAAGTCTGTCGTACTGCGCGTCGGATATTGTGATAACGCTACCGTGGCGCGGCTGACATTCGTTGATAGTGGTTTCACTGTTGTCAAGCGTGGTGAAGTTTTTATAGTCCTTTGTGGTGTTAAGCACAAAGTAACCGTCAAGATAAGCGTCTGCAAGCATAACGAGCGTGTCTGTGCCGTTGATGTAGTAGCAGTTGCAGCCCTCAAGCGCAACGTCGCTTGACAGCACCTTCTGCGGATTTGCAGGGTCGCTGTAAGGACCGTTCACGTTCTTGCCCGTTACATAGCAGATAGTGGCGTTGTCCTCGTCCTTGTAGTAAAGGTAGTAAAGGTCGTTTGCCTTGTCGTAGATAATATCGCCGTCAATGGCGTTATTCTCCTTGTCGTCACCGAGTTCGGGTTTGTAGAGCAGTTGCGGATATGTGTACTTGCTCTGGTCGAGCAAATCGTCGGTGTAGCAGTAGTACATAACGGTGTGATTTTGTGTGATACTCCCCGACGCGAGCGCAAAGTAAACCATATACTTTTGCTCTTTTTCGTCCCAGATAACCTGCGGCGCCCAGCAGCGCTTAATGTCGTCTGCGCCTGTAATCTCACTCATATTAATTATAGTTTCGTCAGTCCAGTTAACAAGGTCGGTTGAACGCCATATAACCATTGTCTGACTGTTGCCCCACCAGCCTGTGTTGCAGTCCATATCGGTTGCAATCATATAGTAGTAGCCGTCCTGACCCTTGAAAACATACGGGTCGCGGCAGTTCAGAGTACCCTTTGTCTGAGTGATAACCTCTTTGTTGCCGTTCAGCGGAGTAAAACTGTAACCGTCTTTTGACACAGCGAGGTGAACTCTCTGCTGTGACACAGCGTTGCCCGTGAAGTAAGCAAACAGATAAGCGTCCTTCTTTGACTCGGCAGGCTGCGCGTTGTTTTTAAGCACAACTGTTGTGCATGAGCGGGCGGGGATACATACCGGTTTATCAGTGCTGCCGCTCTGATAGAGTTCAAGGTTTTTGGTGTCGTCTGTTACGTAGGTCTTGAAGTGGCTGTAGCCGTTGTCCCTGAGCGAGGTGTACTCAATTGTATCGGAATTGTTGATGTAAACAATCGCAACTGAGCCGTCGGGGTTGAGGTAAGCCGATTCTTCAAGATAGTTGTATTTATCGGTGCCGGTGTTGTCGCCGTCTTTCCAGGTGTAGATATTTTCAGGCTTTGTGTACAGATTTGCGCCGAACTGTGAGCCTGTTGTAACCTTGATTCGCTTTGCGCCTTCCTGAATAAACTTTGAGTAGTTGCCGAGGCACCAGAGTCTTTTAGCCGTCTGAATATTTGAGTGGTCGTTTGAGTCGATGTAAACAAGGCTGTCGGTGTAAACGCCCTTGCCGCACGCTGTCCACCAATCCCACTCAACTGCGTTGAGGATAGTCATATCCTGATAAATAATGTCTGCCATTGCAAGACCGTAGTCAATGCCCATACCGTTTGACGAGCCGCCTGCCGCCTGTGTGTGACCTACAACGCCCGAGTTGCCGTCGTTGTACATCTGGCAGTATTCAGAGCATTTTATCTTTTTGATTGTGCTGTATTTCGTTGCGCTGATGTCGGACATAATCTGCTGTCTGTCGCTTGCCGCCGCCCAGTAAGAGTGGGTGTCAAGCGTGTCGACATAGCGGCGGATAGCGCGTGTGTTTTCGTTTGCAACCTCACGCGTGATACTTCCGATTACAGTCTGCTTAACGGTTGCGGAGAAGTTAGCGTCAAGGAATCTGCTCCACCACCAGCCGTGGTTGAGTTGTGCGCACTCCCATACCGCGAGTTCAACTTTGTCGCGGTCTGTGCCGTTGAGTTTGCTGCTCGCTTCAAGCGCAGGCACCATAGCGTTGTTGTAAAAATCGCGTGCGTCGTTAGGTTCAAAGTGGCAGCCTTCCTGACCGCAGGAGATACTGCCGTCGCCGTTGTACCAGCCTGTCCATCCCCATTCAGGCTCGTTGATTGGCGATACCTCGGTAACGTTGTAACCCTCGTCAATAAAGTGTTCCGCGCTCTTAACAACGTAGTCTGCAAACGCCGCAAAGTTGCTGCTCGGCAGGTTGCAGGTAACGTCCTCGCCCTCAGCAACAGGGTTGCCGTAAGCCTTGCCGTTGTTAGTCATAAAAGCAGGTGCGGAGTTTGAGAACAACTCAACCTTAACGTTAGGGCAGAAGGTGTTTGCCCATTTAAGCGTATTCCTTGCGCCTGCGTCGGCAGTCCAATCATATGTACCGTCAGATTTAAGAAAACAGTCCGTCCTTGTGCCGGTGTTGTAAAGTTGGCTGTCGTTAAGCGAGCCGGCGCCGAGGTTGTAGCGGTAGATGTTAAGACCGATACCGCCGTTTTTAGAGTAGAGCAGACGGACGATATCTTTAGTGTTTTCCCAGGCTCCGACCTCGGGCGACCACCATGCACCGGACGCGCCGAAGCCTTCAATCTCCTGATAAGTCGTTGATGTGTCGATTGTTGTAGCCTTGCCGGTTGTGTCGATATTGTTGATGTTATGGGTGATAATCGCCCAGTCACGTCCGTTGATAAATCCGTCGGCGTTCACGTCAACGCGGCTGTCGTAGTTCGGCTGATTGTATGCGTTGTCAATATCGTAGGTAGACAGCGCCTTTTGGAAGTAGTGCATAGGCTCAAAGGCGGACAACTTGTAGTCCGTGCCGCCGCAGCGTCTGCACTCGTATGTATAGTTGCCGTCCTCGGTGCCTGTACATTCGTAGTCGTGGCCGAGCGGGTCAACAAAGTTTGATTTGTATTCGTCTGCCTCGCAGTAAATGCAGCCGTAGCGGTCGTAGCCCTGCTCGGTGCAGGTTGGCGCAACGGTTACAGTTGCGTAATTGTGCTCGCTGTTGCAGAAGTAGTGCCAGTTGTAAGATTTGTTTTTCTTATGATTTTCAACAAAATCGTAGGTCGTCGTGTGCGTGCCGTCAAGGCTGAAAAAGCGCGCGTAGCCGCCCTCGCCGTTGCCGAAGGCGTCGTCGCCGATAACAACGTCGGGCGAGTAAATGTGAACATAGTTAAAGTTAGTGTTCCAGAAAGCGCCCTCGTCAATGTACTTGGCGTTTGCCGGAATGTTGAGCCAGTATGTGGTACTTGTGCAGTTTTGGAAAGCGTGGTATCTGATATGCAAATCGCCGCTGCCGTTACCGAACTGTACCGTTTCAATGGACGTACAGTTGGAGAACGCATAGTCCCAGATGTCAGTCAGTTCATCGTCAAACTGAATGTTGCCGAGTTTTGCGTCATCGCCGAAAGCGCCCCAGCCGACTGCGTAGATGTTGGTAAAATCAGCGCTTGCAAGATTTGCGTAACCTGCAAAAGCAGAGGTGGAGATTGACGTTTTAGCGTCAGTTTTTGCAAACGAAACGCTGTCAACCGCAGTTTTGAGGTCTGCCCAAGGCGTGCTGCTCATATCGCCCGAGCCGCTGAAAGTGAGCGCAAAATTCCACATATCGTAGTTGTATGTGAGTTTACTGCTCGAATATGTGTTGTCGGAGCACTCGCCGCTCATAATACTTGTCGGCACAACGGTTATGCCGTCATATGAGATGTTTGAGTTGTCCGAAATAATAACTTTGAGCGCAGAGCAACCCTCAAACGTGCCTGTGCCGAAGCCTGTGAACTTGCTGCCCAGCCTTACAAGGCGCAGGGAAGTACAGCCTTTAAAAAAGTAGTCAGGCACAGCACTGTCTGTCCACCAGCGCTCGCCGAGGTACGCAACTTTGAGCGCAGTACAGCCTTCAAAAACAGACGTGTACATCCAGTTGAACGAACTCGGCAGGTTGACCTGCGTGAGCGAGGTGCAGTTCATAAACGCGTTGTTGCCGATTGTGTCAATCGTTCCAAAGTCAACAGATGTGACGTTTGAGCAGCCGTCAAACGCATACGAGCCAACGTTAACAACGCCCTCCTCAATCACGATTTTTGTGATTGACGTGCGGCTGTCGTACCAGCCGGGACGCGCCGCGCCGTTGTTGACGAAGTCCGCCATACGCGCTTCGCCCGACGAGCCTTTGTTGATTGTGAGCGTGCCGCCTGTAAGCGTCCACGTTACGTTTGCTCCGTCAGTGCCGCAGTTGCCCGAACCGTCAGCAAGCGCGGTAACGCCTGCACTCATCAGCGCCGTCAGCGCAAGTATAACGCTTAATAGTAGTGATAATGTTTTTTTCATAATTTTACTCCTGCGGGTCGCCAAGGTTGCCGACCCTGATTATTTGATTGAGGCGTAGCCGAGAAACAAAAATTCTCAATTCTCAACTCTCAATTCTCAATTATTTTTATCATAAATGATTTTCAGTCCGTCAAGCAAGAGGTTTTGGCTCAGCACAATGTCGTGCCTGCAGTTTTTGATAACCTGCGTGCCGAGTCCGCCTGTAATAATGACAGTCGCCTTTTCGCCGAGTTCTTCCTCAAATCTGTCAATAAAGCCGTCAATCATCGCCGCCGTGCCGACCACCGCGCCTGAGCGCATACTGTCGATTGAGTTGGTGCCGATTACCCTTTTGGGTGCGGAAATCTCAATCAGCGGCAGCAGCGCCGTGCCGCTTGCAAGGGCGTTCAAAGATGTCTTAACGCCTGCGGTAATCACCGCACCGATGAAGTCGCCGTTTTTGTCAATCACAGAGCCTGTCGTCGCTGTGCCGAGGTCAAACATAATGATAGGGCAGGGGTACTTCTCCTTTGCCGCAACCGCGCCCACAACCATATCAGCGCCGAGTTGCGACGGGTCGTCAATCTTGATTGAAAGTCCTGTTTTTACTCCCGGTCCTACAACAAGCGCGTTTTGAGCGGTGACGAGTTTAACCGCCTTTTTCAGCGGCCTTACAAGCGGCGGTACAACGCTTGCAATAATTGCGCCGTCAATCTCACCGTGAACGCCGTGCAGTTCAAGAAACGCCTTGAGTTTGATTGCGTATTCGTCAGTCGTGGAGTTAACGTTTGTGTGCATTCTGCCTTTGTGCATTATTTTATCACCGTCAAGCACGCCAAGCACAATGTTGGTGTTGCCAACATCAATAGCAAGTAGCATATAATCACCTCTGTGACAATAATATCTCAACTTATATAATAACATAATATAATTACTTATGTAAAGAATTATTTATATATTTACTTAATAAATTAATAAACTTGCTAATTAATTACAATTATGGTATAATATTTGCCAATGATTTTTGGCAGGTGACTTGATTATGGCAAAAGCGATTATATTTGATTTTGACGGAACGGTATGCGACACCGGCGAAGGTATCAAAAAAAGCGCGGCGTTTGCGCTTAACTCCATTGGTATTGAAACGCCTGATGTTGACGAACTCGGTTATTTTATCGGCCCGCCGCTGCTTGTAACTTTTCAGGAAAAATTTGGCAAAACTCCGCAGGAAGCGGACGAACTTGTCAAAAAATTCCGCGAGCGTTACAGCGAAATCGGACTTTTTGAAAGTCACCTCTATGACGGAATTCACGATTTGTTAAAGTCGCTCAGAAACGACGGTTTCAAACTCGGTATTGCCTCGTCAAAACCGCAGTTGTTTATTGAAAAACTGCTCAGCCATTTCGGTATTGCCGATATGTTTGACTGCGTTTGCGGCGTGACTTTTCAGGCTGACTGCGAGCCGAAACCGTCCATTATCGCGCGCTGTGCAAAAGAACTCGGCACAGCCCCTGCCGATATTATTATGGTGGGCGACACGCAGTACGATATTGACGGCGCAAAGGAAAACGAACTGCGCTCGATTGGCGTAACCTGGGGTTACGGCACAAAGTTTGAACTTATCGAAAGCGGCGCTGATTTTATCCTTGACGCACCGCAGGACGTTGAAGCGGTTGCCCTTGACCTTTACGAGCACACCGACCGTGTTAACGGCATTTTCAGCGGTAAAGTGCTGACCGTTCATCATGATGATATCACGCTGTGCAACGGCAATCAGGCAAAGCGCGAGTGCGTTGACCACCCCGGCGGCGTGGCGGTTATCGGCCTTACCGACGAGGGCGAAGTGCTGCTTGTAAGGCAGTTTCGCTATCCGTACAAAGAGATTATTTTTGAAATTCCTGCCGGCAAACTCGAAAAGGACGAGGACCCGTTTGAAGCAGGCGTGCGCGAGTTCAGGGAAGAATGCGGCGCAGTTGCGGATAACTACTTTTCACTCGGTGAAATTTATCCGTCGCCCGGTTATACAAACGAGATTATCCGTCTTTACGGTGCGACAGGACTGCACTTTGAGGAACAGAACCTCGACGACGACGAATTTTTGCAGGTGATAAAAATGCCGCTTGACGAACTCGTAAAACGTGTTATGTCGGGCGAAATCAAGGACGCAAAAACAGTAGCGGCAGCATTAAAACTAAAAACTCTTTTAATGTAGAATTGAGAGTTGAGAATTGAGAATTAATGACGGGCTCTGCCCGTACCCGATTATAACGGGGCGCTGGGGTCATCGCCCCCTACATTGTCTGTTGTAACAGGGTAGTAGGGGCTGACGACCTCGGCAGCCCGAATATAATAGGTGTGGACGAAGTCCACCCGAAATTCTCCATTCTCCATTCTACATTCTCAATTAGGAACTATGATATATCTTGATAACAGTGCAACCACGATACCCGAAAAGGCGGTTGCAGACGAAATTTATAATATGCTCACGGCAAACTTTGGCAACCCATCAAGTTTTCACAAAGCAGGTCTTGACGCCAACGCTAAGTTGCGTAAGGCACGTCAGAGCGTTGCAAATCTGCTCGGCTGTGAGAGTGAGGAAATCTGCTTCACCTCAGGCGGAACGGAAGCCAACAACCTTGCAATCCTCGGTGCTGCTGCTGCGCTGGGGCGCCGCGGCAAGCGCATTGTCACCACCGCCATTGAGCACGAGAGCGTGCTGCAAACGGTTGACGAACTTGAAAAGCAGGGCTTTGAAGTTATCCGACTTATGCCTGACAAAGAGGGCAACATCTCAAAGGCGCAGATTGCCGAAGCGGTCAACGCCGACACAATCCTTGTAACGATGATGTATGTCAACAACGAGGTCGGCACAGTGCTGCCCGTTGAGTTTATCAAAAAGGCTGTGCAAAAGGCAGGCGCACCTGCGCTTGTGCATATCGACTGCGTGCAGGCGTTTGGCAAAATCCCTGTGCGCCCGTCAAAACTCGGCGCAGATTTAGTCAGCGTGACAGCGCACAAAATTCACGGCGCAAAGGGCGTCGGCGCACTTTATGTCAAAAAAGGCGCGCGTATTCTGCCGCGTCAGTTTGGCGGCGAGCAGGAAAAGAAACTTCGCCCCGGCACGGAGGCAATTCCGCTGATTGCAGGCTTCGGCAAGGCGTGTGAACTCTGCTCCCTTGACAGCATCGCACAGCATATGGCGCAGATTAACGCATACGCAAGGCAAAAACTGCTTGAAATTGAGGGCGTAACTCTCAACTCTCCTGACAGCGCGAGCGACTATATTATCAACTTTTATGTGCCTGTTTTTATGACAAGCCAGACAGTTGTGCAGCACCTGTCGTCAAAGTACGGCATTTGTATCAGCAACGGCTCGGCGTGCGCCAAGGGCAAAAAGAGTCACGTTCTCACAGCGATGAAACTGCCCGACAAAACTATTGAGCGCTCGGTGCGTGTGTCATTTTCGCGCCACACCACGCAGGAAGATATTGACGCGCTCGTTACCGCAATAAAAGAAACGGTAGAAAATTATCACATTTAGCCTCCCTTATGTAAAGGAAGCCTGAACAGGTCTGGAGATTTATATGCAAGAAATAGTATTAATCAAAAACGGCGAGTTGGTACTCAAAGGGCTTAACCGCAACACCTTTGAGGACATACTCATTAAGAATATGAAAAAGTCACTGCGCGACCTCGGCGAGTTCACGTTCACAAAGAGCCAGTCGACTATTATGGTTGAGCCTGTTGACAAAAACACCGACCTCGACGACGCTGTTGAGCGCCTTAAACGTGTTTTCGGCATTGCCGCGCTGTCGCGTGCCGCAGTTGCCGACAAGGATATGGACAGCATAAAATCAATCAGCGCAGAGTATCTTGAGGATGAACTCTCGCTTGCAAAGACCTTTAAGGTTGAAGCAAAGCGCAGCGATAAAAAATTCCCGCTCAAATCGCCTGAAATCGCTCGCGAACTCGGCGGATTTCTGCTCTCAAAGTTTAACCACCTCAAGGTTGACGTGCATAATCCCGAAGTAACTGTTACTGTTGAAATCCGCGACAACTATGCCTTTGTTCGCGGCAACAACATCAGGGGCGCAGGCGGTATGCCTGTCAGCACAAGCGGCAGGGCGGCTGTGCTTATCAGCGGCGGTATTGATTCGCCTGTTGCGGCGTATATGATGGCAAAACGCGGTATTGAACTCGTTGCCGTTCACTTTGCGTCACCGCCTTACACCACTGAACTCGCGGAAGAAAAGGTTATGGAACTTCTCCACCGCGTTGCACGTTACAGCGGTCCTGTCACAACTTACGTTGTGCCGTTTACCGAGATTCAGGAGCAGATTCGCAAGGACTGCCCTGAGGAATATTTTACAATAATAATGAGAAGATATATGATGAAGGTGAGCGAGATTATTGCAAAGCACCAAAACTGCTCTGCGCTCATCACAGGCGAGAGCGTGGGTCAGGTCGCAAGCCAGACAATCTATGCCCTCGGCTGCACAGACGCGGCGTGTGAAATGCCTGTTTTTCGTCCGTGTATCGGTATGGATAAGGACGAAATTGTGCGCATTTCACGCAAGATTGACACGTTTGACACGTCAATTCTTCCGTACGAGGACTGCTGCACGGTGTTCACACCAAAGCACCCTAAAACACGTCCGCAACTCGCTTCTGTAATCGAAGCGGAAGCCGCGCTCGACAGCGAAGCGCTCATTGCCCGCGCAGTCGACGGCGCAAGAAGAACAGTTATAAAATAATTGAGAATGGAGAATGGAGAGTGGAGAATTTCGGGTGATTCCCCTGTGAGGGGAAATGTCACCGCAGGTGACAAAAGGGTGAGGCGCCCGCTCCAAGGGGACTTCGTCCACACCTATTTTATAATCTGGTGCGGCTGTGCCGCCATTAATTCTCAACTCTCAATTCTCAACTCTCAACTGGTAGGAACAATAAATGTCTGACAATTTTGATTTTGACGAACTTGAGGAAATCCTCAGGCGCGTGAGGGAACAGCAAGGCAAGACGGCTGAAAACGTTGAATCAGAGCCTGAGCCAAGCGACGCCTTTGCGCCGGTTGAGCCGCCCAAACCGCGCGAGGAAACCGTACCGGTTGAGCCGCCCAAAGAGGAGGAAAAACCGCGAGTTAAAAAGCAAAAAGTTAAAAAGAAAAAGCCCCTTAAACCGAGCGGCGCAATTATCAGGGCAAACGTAAAAACACGCCTTTTACCTGCGGTCAAATCCGCGCTGGGCAAGGTGTTCACAAAGCGGCTCGGCATTGCCGTGCTTGCTGTTGCAGTTATTGCAGGCGTAGTTTTTGGCGGAATAAAACTTTACGACTACTCAAAAGTCGCCTACCTCAAACCGTATGTTGAGAAGTACGGCATTGACTACCCCGAGGGCATACGCAAGGAGTTTTGCGACGCCTACGGCAAAGACCAAAGGACTGCAGGCACGCTGATTTTTGACGACAACGGCAAGGAGATACCTGTCGGCGGCAAGTCAAAAAAAGATTTGGGCGTTATAGAACTCGGCTCAACTGTGCTTGAGGAGCAGCACCTGCGCTCGGTAGCGCTTTACAGCAGCGCGCTTGAGCAGTATTACTGCACAGCAAAGGCATACAAATCGTCAAGCCAGCACGTTGTGTTCAAAACGCTGTTTGACGATGAGGAATATCAGGTCGTTGCGGCATACTACGCAAACACCAATGCAAAAAACGACAACGGCTATGTGTTCCCGTATAATGCGTGGGGCAACCTCACAGAGCGCAGTTTTAAGTCGTACATCGACCGCGTAAACACTCGCTCGCTCTACATCACAGGCGCAAAACTTGACTACGAAGGCTACTATCTGTCGGTAAATATGCCTACTGAAAAACAGCCGGATTCACGTTTTGTTCTGCTGTGCAAACGCATTGAGAGAAAACGTGATTTTGAAAAGATAACAAAGACAAAGGCAAACAAACGCATAAGGCACACGCAGGCGTGGTACGACGAGCATAAGCAGCAAAATCCGTACCGCCTTGCTTCAAATTGGTACCCGCAAATCTACACAGACACCACCGAAACAAAAACCAGACAGTTAACTGAAAAGGACTTTTAGGTATGAAAAAAACGGTTAGTAAAGTGATGATTTTTGTTGTAATGTTCTCCTTCTTCACAGGGCAGAACTTGTTTGCAATGGAAATTTCAAAAGACAAAACGGCAGTATCAGGCGTCGGCGCAAAGATAACAGCAACTTATCAGAAACCGCTGAGCAAAGATGTCACGATTACTCCGTCAACGGGCGGCAGGACGGTGCGCCTGCAGATGTACAGCAGCAAAACAAAAAAGTACAGAACTATCAAAGTCTACAAAACAAAAGACACGAATTCATCAACCGTCAAAATAACTTTCCCTAAGGAAAACCGTCGCCGCCGCACAGGCAAGTGGCGCATAGTGGTTGACGGCAACAAGCACGCCGAAAAAACGGTTAAAAACATCACGCTGACCACGATTAACATTGTTAATAAAAAGATTAAATCCGCAAGCGCCTGCATATGGTGCGTTGAGGATAAGGCGGTTGTCTACGCCAAAAACAGCCGCACACGCCGCAAACAGGCAAGCACCACAAAGATTATGACTGCGACCATACTTCTTGAAAAGGGTATGCTCAACGACTCCACTAAGATTACAAAAAGCGCGGCAAACACGCCTTACGGCATACTGAGTATGAAACCGGGCGACGTTTACACAAACAAATCGCTGCTGTATGCGCTTATGCTCGCGTCCTCAAACGACGCGGCAACGGCGATTGCACAGGGCGTGAGCGGCTCCGTGCCGAAGTTTGCAAAAGAGATGAACGCCAAAGCAAAGCAACTCGGACTCAAAGACACGCAATTTGTAACGCCGCACGGTCTTGATACAAAAGGACATTACTCATCGGCTTATGATATGTCGCTGATTATGGGCAACATCTACTCGACAAACGGCACGTTCCGCAACGTTATTAATACGCGTAAATACTCCTTTAAATCGGTTAAGAAAAAGGAGAGCCGCACTGTCTACACAACAGATATGCTCAAGGATTATTCCATAAAGCACAAGGGCGGCAAAACAGGCTACACCTCGGGCGCAGGCTCTTGTTTCAGCGGTGTGTATGAGCATAGGGGCAAAACGTATGTTGTCACGGTGCTTGGTGCAAAGAGCAGCAACCTGCGCTGGGACGATATGAAAAAACTCTATCAGTACATAGATAAATATGGCAATACAAAGTATTAGTATGCAGTTAGCAGTATGCCGTTGTTGGTTACTCGGCTCCGCCTCGAACAATTAGCGGGCTGCCGAGGTCGTCAGCCCCTACAGTTGCTCGCAGAAACGTATATTTGTAGGGGACGACGACCCCGGCGTCCCGAAATATAATCGGAGCGCAGCGACCAACCTCCAACTGCTTACGGCTAACTGCATACTGCTAACTAAAAAAACGACAGCCAGATGGTGAAATGATATAATGATGGTAGACACAAAAAAGTGTCTACCATCATTTTTTGTGGTAAGATAGAGAAAAAGGAGATGAAAAGAATGGGACGACCAA
>ONXZ01000026.1 GCA_900321905.1 uncultured Eubacteriales bacterium | reverse complement strand
TGGTGCTATAAGCTACACAAATAGTTTCAGCGCCAATGATGACAAAAATGCAGTGAAATCATATCCGACAAGCGGTGTTGATAGAGTTGCGATTGACAAATCCAAGACCTCACAAACGATTAACGTTGTGTTTGAGATAAACTCTTATAATATTGCCATTAAGGGAAACCCCAATTATGTGTTCACTGTGAATGGCATAGAATATAAAAACAAAAACAAAGATTATAGTGTGACGTTTACTCACGGAACAATTATTCCAATTAAAGTGTATGCTATAGGAGTTAACAGTATTGATACTGTTACTATTGGCGATATGAATTACGGTGAACTTAGCGATCCAGCTTTGGAAGATTTTTACACTGATGATGGCGATTATGAGTTCAGTAAGACGGTATTAAATGGTTTTGTAATCAGTGCCTCAACAAGGGGACCGAGAGAACCGGTCGATAATAGCAGTATTGCAATTGATGAACCGATATTTAGAGAAGGAAACAACTACTATTACAACCAGAATGTAAACGTAGAAAACGTTGTTTACAAAACAAGTAGAAGGTATGAAACAAATATCAGTTACAACGATACGAATAATGATGATCACTCTGCTAAAAACCAGCTTACTTTTGAAAAGACAACCAGCATAGGCAGAATAGATATTGCAACTTCACGTAACAATTGGCACCCGGTTACCGGTACTCAAATTAACTTCATTATTGATAAAACTAATCCAAGGTTTAATAAAGTTGAATCGACTCCATCAAAATGGACAAATGAAGTGGTCACGGTTTCCGGTTCAGTAACAGATGAAAAAACTTCAACATCTAATGAAAATGCTTCCGGTATTGATTACTCCGGTATTGATTATTTGGCTTACTCGACTGCATATTTTGATAATATTTCTGATCTGAAAGCTGCAATGATTGATTCTGAGGGTTCTCCTGCTACCGCTTTTAAAATTGATAACGTGCAGATTTCTTCTGATAAAAAAACTGCAGAGTTCAGCTTTGATGTTGCAGGCGAACAGGATAAAAACTACTATGTTTACGTTGTTGACAGAGTACAGAATATGGGCACGCCGACTGCAACTAAAGTTCAAATAGATAAAACCAAGCCGTTTGTTTCGTCCATAAAGTTTAAGGATAAAAAAGGGGAAGAACTTGATTTTAAGGAATACGGAACAGACACCTTAAGGTATTCTTCCAACAAAGATGTTGTTGTTGAGATTGATGTAAAAGACCCGGTTTCCAATGACGCATCTTCGTCATTCAAGGATGTGAAGGTGTTTGAGGATAATGGGGACAAGCAAATTAGCGATGATGGCAATCATAAAGTCACTGTATACAAAGAACCTGTAATAAAGACTGAAGGCGAAGGAAAGTATTATTATGCTGTGTATAGGTTTACACTTAAGTTTGGCGAACATGCTAAAGACTGGACTAAAATCAAAGCACAGGTAACCGACAATGCCGGTAACGTAAGTTGTAAGGTAAATAAGACAGAAGCCGAAGAACTTGAAAAGCAATTTGAACTTATGCTTTCGAATGTAGTTCCTATGGCCACAATTACGGAAGCTCAAGATTGCGATTTCAAGGAAAAGTTGAGCAAAGACGAGGCGGATTCTGAAACGGAAAAACCTGATAGCCAAAAGAATTATTCTGTGGAAGAAGCTGGTGACAAATACCGAAATTGGTATAAAGACGGCGATATTAAGTTTAACGTAGTTGCAAAAGACAATAATGGTGAATCTGATTCAACCGGTCCAAGTCTCAAAAACGTTAAGATTTACATTAACGGAGGACTTGTAAGGGTTGCAAACTATAATGATTATAATAAAAACCAAGAACCATTCGATGATATTTCTATTTATGATAAAATTGTTGACGAAGACGGGAAACCGACCGATAGCGATATAGAGCTTAAAGAAGGAAAAAATACTGTTAAAGTAGAGGTAACTAATAATAATACAGAGAGTGCGGAAGCATATTATTATTTCTACCGGGATGTTACACATCCGAAATTTATCAAGGCAGAGTTTACTAAACCCGAATCAGGTGCTACTGATAAGATTCTTGAATTATTGACTTTCGGCGTATTCTCAAACAACGATGTTAATTTAACGCTTGAAGCTGTTGACAGCATTGAAGGTGCTACCGATCAGTCGAAAATTGCAACAATTAAACTTTATAATGGTGATAAGTTAGAAAGCGAAAAGATCTTTGACGAAGATAATAGAAATACAAAAGAAGAGCATACATTTACTATTAAAATGGATGACGGATATATCGGTAATCTTTTTGTTAAGGTAATCGACAGCGTAGGTAACGTTAACTATATATCCGCTGATACGAATGATGGAGTAGGCAAAATATCTATTGCAGATATTGCCGATAATGATGAAATCAAATCTGATTATATTGTTCTTGAAGATATGCCTCCTACTATCAGTTCATCATCTCTTGATACGCCTGATAATGCTGACGCCAATACTAAAACTGTTGTACGTGATGAAAAGGGCAACCCTACTAAGTGGTATGCCAGCGACAATATTGACATTTTAGTTGAATATATGGATTCAGGTATTCATTCCGGCCTTTATGAGAGTTCCCTTACTTTAAACGGAGATTATATAATTCAAAACGCCGAGGAAGGGGAGACCCCTAAAAAATCGCATAGAATTTATCACAAGTATGCCGCTGACGACGAACAGGCTTATACAGAAATGACAGAGGAAAGCAATTTCTTAATCAATGCTGGAAATGCTGTAACCCATAATGACGACGGCTCATATAATCTTAAAGCCACAGTTCGCGATAATGCTGGCAATAAGGGCGCGGATTATGAAGAAACTTTTTATGTTGACCGTGATGCTCCAAATGTAATTGATTTTGAGTTTGATCGAGAGTATTATCAAGAGCCTGTTGACGGTAACAGAGGTGCCGAGAAAAATAAGGCAGAGGTTAAAAACTATGGTTACTACTTCAACGATGCAACCACGGTTACCATTACCGCTGATGATAGTGAAGGTCCTTCATCCGGCGTTAAATTCATTACTGTCAGATTTATAAACCATGACGGAAAAATCACTTATGATGATGTTACAGCTGATGTAGATGAGAATAATCAGGCAAGATTTGAAATTCCGGAAGGTTTCAAAGGTCAGGTTATTGCATGCGCTACAGATAATGTTAACCATACCGGTGATTTTGTCACTCCTGACGGTGTAATTTATGAGGTTAACAAACCTGATATCGCGTTTAACGATCCTACTTTTGCTAAAAAAGATAAAACTGATACAGGTGTTAAATCAAAAGAACAAGCACCGTATGTTTTAAACAAAATTTCTAACGGGCTCTCCAAGCAGGAAGTCAAAGCAAAGAAAAACAATACTTATTATAAGAACGAACTGTTTAATTCAAACGCATATCTTCCGTTTGTGATTGACGATGCTGCGATTAAGGATTCGGGTATTAGAAAGATTGAATGGAGCATTACTGCAAAGAGTGCAAAGAATGAACTTGCATCGGGATACTATACCATTGACAACAACCGCAAGTTTGATGAAAAGGTGAATAAAGGCAATAATTCTAAACTTGCTAGTATTAGTATCGACCACAAAAAAGACGAGAAAAACCTTGTGCACCGCGTAACAGGTAAATTCTTAATCGGTGATGACTATAATGATATCATTGTAAGTATCACTGTTACCGACCGTTCTGGAAACACAAGAACAAAGAGCAAGGTTATCAGTGTCGATAAAACTGCTCCAAAAATCAAATTGGAATTTGCAGACAAAGATAAAGAAACAGGAAAATACAGCAGTTACTATAATAAAGATCGTGAAGCGATAATTACAGTAAAAGAAAGAAACTTTGATCCGGCAAGAATCGATTACATCATCGACAATATCGACAAGGACTACTCTAGTTCTCCGGATATTTCAAAATCAATTGTGAACATTAAGAATTGGAGTTGTGAGTGGAAGAAATCAAAAGACAATAAAACACATGGTTATAGTGTGTCTAATCCTGACAATTCCACTTATGTTTATAGAATAAAGTTCAAAGTCGACAAGAACGATGGAAATGGCGACTTTAAGTTAAGGTTCAATCTTCAGGATATGGCTCATAATAAGTCAAATAAAGCAATGAGCGATTTTGTCCTTGATGGCATTGATCCGACAATTAAAGTTACATATAGCGACAAAGGTAAAAACAAGAAAAACGCAAATTATTTCAACGAAGATGTAACTATCACCGTTCTTGTTACAGAACATAACATTAACGTTGGCGAATTTAACAAACTCTTCAAGAACCTTATTGATCAGGTTAACAATGGCGATAAGAAAAAGAAGATTTCTCAGCCAAAGTTCTCCGGCTTCAAACATGTTGGTAAGGATCAGTATGAGGCAACAGTGGTTTGTAAAGAAAATGCAAGGTACTTTATCAATATGTCAATAGAAGATATGGCAGGAAATATCTTCACGCTTGCTGAAAAGAGGACAAAAAAAGATTGGTATCAGTTTGATGTTGACCACGACAAACCGGAAATCGAATTCGGCGGTGACGTTAAAGATTTAGATAAGTACGAATTCGCTTCTTATAACAATCAGAAGTTTGTTCCGGTTATCACTATTACTGATAAGGACGGTAATCTTGATGATGTTATTGATTCAAAATCGTTTGTTATCAGAACAAAGGGTACCCTTCACAGAGAACAAACTTACGATTACTTTGCTTCATCTGATGAAATGAAAATAGAAAAGGTAACAAATGGGTATCGCTTTACGCTCAATTATTTTGAACCTAAATCATATGAGTTAGATGATGTATATGTAATGGAAGTTGTCGCTGTTGATAAGGCTGGCAATGAAATAAAATCCAACCCACAGTATTTCTCAGTCAACCGATACGGTTCAACTTATAAATATGATTTGCTCGACATTAGATTTGACGAAGATGCACTGTTTAATGATATTCTTTATACAAAAGCGTTTGTCAAGAAAAACAACCCGGTTACTGTTTTTACAGAGTATAACTGCGATAATATTAAGACAAATGAAACTGAACTTAAACTGGTGTATACAAACACAAATCAGCAGACCGAAAAAGAGATTGAACTTAAGGAAAATGTTAACTATATTGTTGTTCCTGACAAAAACAACAAAAAGACATTCAACACAAAACAGTATGCTTATCAGCTTATAGATGAAGAACTATTCAATGAAGACGGTGTTTATGAAATTTACGCTACTACAAAAGACGCAGCGAAGAACACTAACAAAAACACCGTTGCGGTTGAAAAGGTAAATAAAACAAGGCGCATAATTAAGTTTGTTGTTGATAATACGGCGCCTCGAATGGATGCAAAAAGCACATTCGAAAAAATCGATTATATCGACAACAATATTTATGACATTGATACCTCTAATCAAAAGAGTCAGATTCGTGACGATATGTTCTCAAGTGATGGCAGCAGTTGTACGTTTAAGGTTTCTATTGACGAAGAAAATCTTGGATTGGATGCAATTGACGTTTCAAAGCTGAATGTTAATTTTGACAATAAAAAAATTGTTGTTAAAGATACTGATATTGTAGATGAAAACGGTGTTTACGATGTTTCATTTAAACTCGACGCACCTGACAATCTTACAAAAACAGGGGATTTGGTAATCTCAATAAAAGACAGAGCCGGACTTGAAAGGGTGTGGAGCGCAAAGGGGCTCCAGATTTCCAACAACTGGTTCATTAGATTTATTAACAACAAACTCGCTCTCGGCATTACAATCAGCATAATTGTGCTTATAGCATTAGGCATATCTGTATTCTTCATCGTTAAGAGAAGAAAAGAAAGAGATGACGAGGAATAATTAATTACGGCTGTCTTCGTTTCCGAAGACAGCCGGATAAAGGAGCTTTTTATGTATATTGAATTTGTTATTATTTATGTATTACTGTTTATTGCAATAGCAATCGGAGTAATAAACTTGATTTTGAATTTACATAACCGAAATGCCGACAACAGGTCAACCGGAAGCAGACAAACACCACATGTTCCTAACGTTGTTTCTGAACAACCTTCTGCAGCTCAACCACAAAACAATAATACTCCTTTAAATCAAGGAGTCGCATTTTGCACAAAGTGCGCACATCAATTTCCCGGAAACGAGAAATTTTGCCCGTATTGTGGAACTCCACGAAATTAAGTGCGCATTTTGTTCTTTAAGGAGGAGTGTATAATTGGCAAATGTCAAGATTAATCCGTCTTCGGTCTTATCTGTATCTGGCAAATGTGATACCGCTAAGCAGAATATCCAGAATGCACGTAACAAGGTTGCAAGCACGAATCAATCGTTGAACGGTCAAATAAGGCAACGGGCTAATATTGCAACCCGTCTTAACAAGGTCGCCTCGAATCTTGATGATATTAAATCAAGAGTTAACTCTATTCAGTCTACTTGCAACAACTCTGCAAAAAGATATAGTAATACAGATAATGATTTGAAAAGGAAAGCGCAGAATATTAACAATTCAAAACTCGCAGTATTTAAATGAAAAAGTATCTACCACTGTTATCACAGTGGTAGATACTTTTATATGTTAGGCGTAAAAACAACGTTATATTAAGAATCGAAAAAATTACAATCACTGGTATTGAAATTGCCCTTTTTGTTGATTAAAAATACATTTCCGGATTCTTGTCTTTTTGGCTTTTCATTCTTTTTGTTAGGTTATTGTTTTGATAATAACTCCCCTGATGTAAACTTATCATCAAACGATACTCCGCTTAAACAGAACCTTTTTTTGTGTGCTTACTCACTACTGCAAACACATAAGCGGTTGCTAAGCCCCGTATCTTTTTTGTTACTCTGTTTAATTGTTTGCACAGATGCGGAATGTTTGGTATAATGATTCTATGAATTACAGTGTTGAAATTATCAGGAGCAGGCGCAGGACGCTTTCGCTTGAGGTCAAGCCTGACGGCAGGGTTATTGCCCGTGCTCCGATGCGTATGAAGCAGTCGGACATTGACCGATTCATTGGCGAAAAGTCCGCCTGGATTGAGAAGCATTTGCAAAAAGTCACTACTGCGCAGCTGTCGGCTGAAAAGCTGACTGATGAGGACATCCGCAGCCTTACCGAGGAGGCGCAGCGCTATATTCCGCAGAGGGTTGAGCACTTTGCTCCGATAGTCGGCGTTGACTTTGGGCGCATAACCATCCGCAATCAGAAAACAAAGTGGGGCAGCTGCAGCGCCAAAGGCAACCTCAGTTTTAACTGCCTGCTTATGCTCACTCCGCCGGAGGTGATTGACAGCGTGGTTGTTCACGAGCTCTGTCACCGCAAAGAGATGAATCACTCAAAGCGCTTTTATGACGAGGTTCTGCGTGTTTATCCCGACTACAAAAGGTGGAACAAATGGCTTAAAGACAATGAAACCGCCCTTATGACAAGACGGTTTTACTGAAAAATGCTTGCCGATATTGAATGCTCTTTGATTTTATGCTAAAATACTATTATTAAATTTGCGGAGATGATATTATGAACGATTCAAAAATGTTTCAGGTTTCCACCCTGCAAGCGCTTATGCTCGGCTACACAAAATCGGTTATAACGGTTGAGGAGCTTTTAAAACACGGCGATATAGGGCTTGGTACTTTCGAAAATGTAGATGGCGAAATGATAGTGCTTGACGGCCACTGCTATCAGGCGAAATCGGACGGCACAATTTCTGAGGCCGGCAGTGCGACGGGCGTGCCGTTTTGCGCAGTTGCCCATATGCTTCCGGACGGTGAAGCCGACCTTGAAAATGTCAGCAGTATTGATGATTTAAAGAGGTTCCTTGATATCACGATTGACGAGGCGTTTGCCCTCAACAGTATGCACATCGTTCGCGTCGATGGCTTGTTCAACAAGGTTATGGCGCGTTCGGAGGACGGCGTTATCAGCCGCCACGTTGAGCTTAAAGATATACTTGAAAACAATCAGCAGGACTTCTGTTTTGAGAATATCAGGGGCAGCCTGGTGTGCATTTACTTCCCTGACTATATGGACGGCATCAACGCTCCCGGCTGGCACCTGCATTTTGTGTCTGAGGACAAAACCTGCGGCGGTCACGTTTTTGATATTGACCTGAAGTCGGGTAAAGCGTCCTTCAGCAGAAAAACCAATATTGAAATAAAGTTCCCCTCAACTGCGGAGTTTGATACATACGCGCTCAAAAACGCTTCGCAGGATGACATCAAAAAAGTTGAGCAAGGCAAATAACCCACAAATCGGAGACAGTTTAATGGACAAAATCAAAGAATACTTCAAGGTATACGAATCTGACGAAACACAGGAAGTTTTTGAGCAAAATGAGTATGACTCAAACCGCTTGTCACTCGTGGTTATTCTCTGGTGCATGGCTATACTTGTTATTGCCTGGATTCTCAATACCGCCGGCGTGTTCACGGTTTCAAAACTGCGTATGAACATTGTCGCAATATCCGGTCTTATTGAATTTGGTATACCTATAGTTCTGTACTTTATCCACAAGGGCAGAACGCGCTGGCTCAAATACGTTATGGTCACAATGCTGATGCTTGCGTGCACGCAGCTTTTTACGGTGCTAAACCACAACGTAATTCTGATAATGACGTTTCCCGTTCTTTTGTCAAGCAGATACTTTTCAAAAGGCTTTACCACAATGATTTCAATTTTGTCGGTGCTGCTTCTGACAGGGGGAAGCATACTCACGGTGTACTACGGTATTGTCGACCTTAATTTCTTCCCCAAGCTTGCGGACGGCACTGTGATTAACGTGCAAAACGGGCTGCGTTCATCTGTCCTTGCGCTCGGCGTTGAGGAGAAAAAAGCGGCAATCAGTATGGTTGTTAACGGACTGCTGCCGAGGCTTCTTGTCCTGACAGTCATTAACTTTATATCAATTTATATTGCAAAGCACGGTCACGATATGGTGCTCAGCCAGGACGAGGTTTCGCGTGCGTCTGCAAATGCAAAAGCCGAGCTGAACACGGCAACACAGATTCAAAACGGTATGGTGCCGAACATTTTTCCTGCCTTTCCGGGCAGAAAAGAGTTTGACATACACGCCGCTATGTATACCGCCAAAGAGGTCGGCGGAGATTTTTACGACTTCTTTTTGATTGACGACAGGCACCTTGCTATGATTATTGCGGACGTTTCGGGCAAGGGCGTTCCTGCGGCGCTGTTTATGATGGCGTCAAAAATTCTTACAAACGACAGAGCGCTTATGGGCGGCTCGCCTGCGGAGATTCTCAATTTTGTCAACGACAGAATCTGCTCGAATAACGAGGCGGAGATGTTTGTAACCCTGTGGCTCGGTATTCTTGATTTGGACACGGGCAAGGTGGTTGCCGCAAACGCAGGTCACGAGTACCCTGCAATTTGCAAAAACGGCGGAGAATTTGAACTGCTTAAAGATAAGCACGGTTTGGTTATCGGCTGTATGGAGGGCGTAACTTACTCGGACTATGAGTTCACGCTCGGCAAGGGCGACGCGCTGTTCCTTTACACCGACGGCATACCCGAAGCAACTAACGCCGCCGAGGAGCAGTTCGGCACCGACAGAATGGTGGACGCGCTTAATATCAACGCAGGCGCGGCGGTTAAAGACATACTCACAAACGTTAAAAACAGCGTTGACGACTTTGTGTCCGACGCGGAGCAGTTTGACGATTTGACTATGCTCTGCCTGCGGTATAACGGCAACGAATAATATGGTATAAATGAAAAAACAAAAGCCTTCGCAGGATATTCCTTGCGAAGGCTTCTGTGTCGTTATCCGAGTATTTCGTCTATTTCATCAGCGTTTTCAAGCGCTTCAAGCGCGGTGTTAAAAGCGTTTCTGAACTCGGCTTCCTCGGCTTTCACGCTCTCGCGTGCTTTTGCGATTTCACCGCTTTGCAGTATTGTCGCGCCCTCCCAGGTTAACTGCTTTGCCGCTTTTTCGGTTTTTACGTTTATCTGCGTGTATTCTTTGCCGACTGCAAGCAGTTTTAGTGCGTCCACGTGTGTAAGCAGTCCGCTGAAAATTATGCCGTATGTGTCGTACAGCGTGTCGTTTGCAATGGGACCGATGATAACATCGCAGTCGCCAAACCTGTCCTTGTTGCCGACTCTGTTGTTTGCAATGTAGTCAAACCACTCGTCGCTGTGCTCAAAGCGTTTAACCTTTAAATCTGTCAAATCAAGCGTGTAGCGGTTAACGCAGTTGTTTCGCTCGCTTGACCATTTTGTTACAAAATCAAGACTGTCCGACAGGTAAAACCCTCCGCCAAAGTCAGCGTTGCGCCTGCCGTAATTTACGTCGGGCGATTCAATCTCCGCGCTGCTTGTGTGGTAAAGCTCCATTTTCACCGTGCTCATCTCCTTGCCGCAATTATATTCTGATTATATCATATTAAATGCGCAGCGGCAAGACGCACTGCCGATTTTAGTATTGAATATCCCCGTGTTATGTGATATTATCTAAATAGCAATCTGATTGGAGAACACAATATGACCGAGTGTGAACGTATGACAAGCGGCAGACTCTATAACGCGGACAGCGCCGAGCTTGAAAAACCGCATATGCAGGGCTTGCTCCTGTGCGATGAATTTAACAGAACGCCGCTTCGCAAAATGAAAAAGAAGGATAAGCTTCTCGCAAAGCTGATACCTTCCTCTGTCGGCAATGACCTTGTGGTTTTTCCGCCGCTCTACTGCGAATACGGACGCAATATTTATGTGGGCAAAAACTGCTTTGTAAACTACAACTGCATTTTTCTTGATGTTGCGCCAATAACGCTCGGCGATTTTGTGTGGATTGGCGCAAACGTTACGCTTGCAACGCCTATGCACCCATATCTTGCGGAGGAAAGAATTATCAGGGATTACCCCGACGGCACGCACGATTTGGAATACGCAAAGCCGATAGTTATTAAAGATAACTGCTGGATATGCTCAGGTGCAGTTATCTCAGGCGGCGTCACTGTTGGCGAAAACAGTATTATTGCCGCAGGCGCAGTTGTAACAAAAGACGTGCCTGCAAACTCAATTGTTGGCGGCGTGCCT
>ONXZ01000206.1 GCA_900321905.1 uncultured Eubacteriales bacterium | reverse complement strand
ATCTTTCGGGCGTTGACGGTGAAACGGTTGAGGAGCATAAACTGCAAATCAACGCCGATTATTTTACCGAAACTGACGAGTCGCAACTCGCAACGGGAGAACTCAGCGAGGTCAAGGGTACGATGATGGACTTCACCACGCTCCACAAGATTGGCGACAATATAAACGAGCCTTTCAGAGCGTGCATTGGCGACGTTGGATACGATAATAACTACTGCCTGCGCAACAAAGACGGCAAGTTTGAACTTGCGGCTGTGCTTTTGCACGAGGGCAGCGGCAGAAAGATGGAAGTGTACACCGACCTGCCGGGTATTCAACTTTACTGCGGCGGCTGGCTCAGCCGCGATTATACTGCAGGCAAGGGTACAAACCTTGTAACATACCGCCGCGGCGTTGCACTTGAAACACAGTTTTATCCTGACGCGCTCAACATTGACGACTTTCCGCTGTGGACAGTCAAAGCAGGCGAGCCGTTCAAAACAACAACAGAATTCAGGTTTACAACAGTATGAACACAAAACACATATCACTTGAAAAAATAAAAATCAGCGACCCGTTCTGGAACGATGTTCAGGAACTCGTGCGCCGTGAGGTTATTCCGTATCAGTACGAGGCGCTTCACGACCGTGTTGATGGCGCTGAAAAAAGTTATTGTATAGAAAATTTTATCAAGGCAGGCAAGGTTGCAGCGGCAATCAGAAACGGCGAGGAAGTGCCGGTTTATCCTGCCGACAAGTGGCAGTATACCGATGATAACTGCGACAAAAACGCCTTTCACGGCTGGGTCTTTCAGGATAGCGACGCCTACAAGTGGCTCGAAGCCGTGGGTTACAGTCTGATTAACCACCCTGACTCTGAACTTGAGCGCAAGGCAAAAGAGGTTGTTAGCATTATCTGTGCTGCGCAACTCGAAAACGGCTATCTTGATACGCTTTACATTATCAACAACCGCGATGAGATTTTTACAAATCTGCGTGATTTTCACGAACTTTACTGCTTTGGTCACCTCGTGGAGGGCGCAGTAAGTTTTTACCACGGCACAGGCGACAGACGGCTACTTGATGCTGCCTGCCGATTTGCGGATTTAATTTGCGATACCTTCGGAGAGGGCAAAATCCGCGGTTACGGCGGTCACGAAATCGCAGAACTTGCGCTTGTTAAACTCTATGAGGAAACAGGTGAGAAACGCTACCTCGACACCGCTGCGTTTTTTGTAAACGAGCGCGGCAGACGCCCATACTATTTTGATGTTGAGCGCGGCGCAAATTCAGCGGGTGAGGCGCACCACTACAATCAGGCGCACCGCCCTGTCAGACAGCAGAGCGAGGCGGTGGGTCACGCTGTACGCGGTGTGTATCTTTACAGCGGAATGGCTGATGTGGCAAGACATACAAATGATAACGAACTGTATAAATCCTGCCTTAATATCTGGGAGAATATTGAAAACCGCAAGTTGTATATTACAGGCGGTATAGGCGCAACGGTTGACGGCGAGGCGTTTTCGTTTGACTACGACCTGCCGAACGACCTGGCATACAGCGAAACCTGCGCCGCAATCGGACTGATTTTCTTTGCTCGCAGAATGGCGGAATTTGCACCGCTTTCAAACTTTGGAAACGTTGCCGAGCGTGCGCTCTACAACACCGTGCTTGCAGGTATGAGCGAGGACGGCAAGTCGTTTTTCTACGTCAATCCGCTTGAGGTTAACCCTTTGGCTTCGCACTGTGACAGCCGCAAACGGCACGTTAAACCCGTGCGGCAAAAGTGGTTTGCCTGCGCCTGCTGTCCGCCAAATCTTGCGCGTCTTATTTCGTCAGTCGGCGAGTATGCGTTTGGCGAAAGTGACAGCACGTTTTTTGTTCATCAGTATATCGGCGCTGAGGTTAAATCACGCGTCGGCAAAATAAAAATACAGTCTGACTATGCCGCAAACGGCGATGTCACAATCACCGCCGACAGCGCCGTTAACCTTGCGCTTCGCATACCCGATTGGTGCGGCAGTTACACGGTTTCGGCACCGCATACCGTACGTGACGGCTATGCCTATATTGAGGGAGCGACAGAGGTCAGCGTACATTTTGAAAACGCTGCAAAACTTGTTAAATGCTCTAACCGCGTGCGTGCAAACATCGGCAAGGCAGCGGTTACAAAAGGACCTTTTGTCTACTGTGCGGAGAGCGTTGACAACGGCGAAAATCTGCAAATGCTTGTCCTTGACAGCAACACAAAATTTGCGCAGGACGGCGAATTCCTAATCGCAGACGGCTGGCATGAAACACCGCAAAACAGCCTTTACAGCGACTTTTCGCCTGCAGATAAAACGCCGTGCAAAATAAAACTGCACCCCTATTACCGCTGGGGCAACAGGGGCGAAAACGAAATGCAGGTATACTTAAGAATTATGGAATAAATGCAAAAACAGGAACGGATTTGACCGCTCCTGTTTTGTTTATTATTGGTTAAGTTTTACTGTGGTTGTTACCTTCGTGTCGTCAAACGAAATAAGTTCGCCGATTTCAACCTCAAGGTCTGTAGTTTTATCACGAAGCACGTATACCTTAGCAACCTCTTTTGTAACGCCCGGCTTGATTTTTACATCAATGCCCCAATCGTCATCATCGGAACTTATAAATGAGTCTTCGAGTTCAACACCGTTCTGATAAACATTATCGTCAAGCGCTACGTCAAAACTCTGCGCGTCATCGTCGTTGTTAGTAAATTCATAGGTAATTTTAACGGCGTCCTTGCCTTCCCAGTTTTTGCAGATTTCCGCTTTTTTAACCGTGCAAACATAATTGCCAATTTGACCTTCAACTTTTTTGCCGTTTTCAGCGTCTACCGCTGACGAAGCGGCTGCGGTGCCGTTTTGATTTGATGAAGTGTTTGAAGAAGAATCATCACCGCCGCCGGAAGCAAGCGCAATAATCGCTATCAGTACAACAACTATAACCGCAAGGATTATTAATCTTTTTTTGCGTTTCTTTTTCTTTTGCTCCTGCATTGCCGCATTTACTGCG
>ONXZ01000062.1 GCA_900321905.1 uncultured Eubacteriales bacterium | reverse complement strand
CTTTTGGTCGTCCCATTCTTTTCATCTCCTTTTTCTCTATCTTACCACAAAAAATGATGGTAGACACTTTTTTGTGTCTACCATCATTATATCATTTCAGTCACTGACAGTCCGTTTAATCTATCGTAAAATTGCAAATCCAAGGTCGATTGCTCCGCCAAGCACTCTGGAGGTTCTGTGCATACCGAGCGTTTCGGTAATCCACAAAATAATCAGTGCTATCAGTATTGCTATAATCATTGCTTCTTTGCTCATAAAATACCTCCTGAACAAATTTATCTAATACTTATTATAAACACAATTTAAAAATAAATCAACTGTTTTTTTATGCAAATTGACGAAGTGAAAAAATTATATGTTTTTTGTTGAAAAATTGCGGCTGTTGATTTATAATAATTATAATCTTTATAATGGGGGGATTTGGGTATGGACCTTTATTCACTGTCAACCTCAATTATACCCGACCCGTCAGTTGAGTTTACGGCAACGCTGATTATTGCGGGACTTTCCGTAGTGCTTGGTGTGCTGGCACTGCTGATTGCGGTTGTTAAAATTTACGGTATTATTGTTACAAAGTTACAAGGAGTAAGTATGAGAAAGCATAAGAAAAAATCTAACACAGCACCCCCTGAACTTAATATTGTTAACACACCTCCTCCGGCACCGGCAAAGCCTGCGGCACCTGCAGTGCAAGGTGTTAGCGAGGAGATTGTTGCCGCCATCAGCGCGGCTGTATATATGATGGAGGGCGAGGGCGCAGTTGTGACCTCGATTGCTCCTGCACCTGCGGCTGCTCGCCGTCAGGCACCAAACCCGATTACAAGGCGCAACCCGTGGGCGTTTGCGGCTGTTACGGAGAACACAAGACCTTTTTAGGAGAACAGACCTATGGAAATATTACAAGGTGTTCGAGAGGTTATAGAGAGCATATTTGCAAATAGCGGCTATGCCTACTTCTTTTCGGACGGTGGCTGGAAAAATTTGGTGATGATTCTGTTCGCCTTCTTTTTCCTCTATCTTGGTATAAAACGCGGATTCGAGCCGTTGCTTATGATACCGATTGCATTTGGTATGCTTCTTGCAAACCTGCCAATGGCAAATCTTGCTGTGCAGTATCACGACTTGCAGGGGTTCATTGACCTTGTATGCGGACGGCTTAAAGACGGTGCGGGCAACACGCTGACGCCGGGACTTATGGACTTCCTTTATTTCGGCGTTAAGGCCGGTATTTATCCGCCGCTTATATTCCTTGGTATCGGCTCAATGACCGATTTTACATCACTTATCGCACGCCCGAGTTCGTTTATACTCGGCGCGGCGGCGCAACTCGGTATTTTTGTTGCGTACCTTGTTGCAATCCTGCTCGGTTTTGCACCAAATGAGGCGGGCTCAATTGCCATCATCGGTGGCGCGGACGGTCCTACTGCGATTTTTGTAACGTCAAAACTCGCACCTGCGATGCTCGGTACAATCGCGGTTGCGGCGTATTCGTATATGGCGCTCGTTCCTGTTATCCAGCCGCCTATTATGCGTGCGCTGACCACTAAAAAAGAGCGTAGCGTTGTTATGGGCAACCTTCGCTCTGTATCAAAACTTGAAAAGATTTTGTTCCCGATTGTAATTACTGTAGTTGTTTCGCTCCTTCTTCCTGACGCAGCAACACTTGTCGGTATGCTTATGCTCGGCAACCTGTTCAAAGAGAGCGGACGTACTGAACGTATCGCAAAAGCGGCACAGAACGAACTGATGAACATTGTCACAATTTTGCTCGGACTTTCAGTCGGTGCAACAACCTCTGCGCAGTCATTTTTGAATGTCAACACGCTTAAAATTGTACTGCTCGGACTGCTTGCTTTCGGCTTCGGCACAGCAGGCGGCGTGCTGTTCGGCAAACTTATGTACATTCTTTCAAAGGGCAAAGTCAATCCGCTTATAGGCTCGGCAGGCGTATCTGCTGTGCCAATGGCTGCACGCGTCAGCCAAAAGGTCGGCGCAAGCGAAAACCCTGCAAACTTCCTGCTTATGCACGCTATGGGACCAAACGTTTCAGGCGTTATCGGCTCTGCAGTTGCGGCAGGTATACTTCTTACACTTTTAGGATAAACACTTTAGAATCGGGGCGATGTGGTCATCGCCCCCTACATAATCTATAAGGAAAATTTATGAACAAAGACGCAGTTAAACCGAATAAAGAACAGCAAAGAGTTATTGACACCATTGACGGTCCTGTACTTGTTGTAGCAGGTGCAGGCACCGGAAAAACCGCAACAATCGTTAAACGTATTGAGCATATTATCCGCGACGGTTACGCTATGCCGTGGCAGGTGCTTGCAATCACTTTTACCAACAAGGCAGCGGGCGAACTCAAAGAGCGACTCATTAACACAATCGGTGACGAAGCGGCGGAAATCTGGGCGCAGACTTTTCACTCAATGTGTGCAAGGATGCTGCGCAGATACGGCGAAAGGCTCGGTTACTCACAGCACTTTACTATCTATGACACGGACGACCAGCGCCGTGTTATGAAACGCGTGCAAAAGAGTCTTGGCATTGAGGATAAATTCCTCAACCACCGTTCAATCCTTGCGGAAATCAGTCACGCTAAGGACAGTCTTATCAGTCCTGCCGAGTACAAAGCAAGCACAGTTAACGACTTCAGAAAAGCCAAGATTGCGCAGTGTTATGAGGAATATCAAAAAGAACTTATGCGTGCTGACGCAATGGACTTTGATGATATGATTTATAACACGGTTGCACTGCTCAAGGAAAACGATGATGTTTTAGAGCAGTATCAGCACCAGTTTAAGTATGTAATTGTTGATGAGTATCAGGATACAAGTTACGCGCAGTATGTGCTGACATATCTGCTTGCGGGCGGATATCACAATATCTGCGTTGTCGGCGATGACGACCAGAGCATTTACCGTTTTCGCGGCGCCACGATTGAAAATATTATGCGGTTTAAAGAACGCTATGAGGACGAGGGACTAAAGGTTATACAACTCGAACTTGCCGAAAACTACCGTTCAATGCAAAATATTCTTGACGCGGCGAACTCTGTTATCAAAAACAATTCAACACGCCTTGCCGACAAGCACCTGCGCTCATACGCAGGCAAGGATGGCGACAAGGTTGTGCTTTATACAGCGCTCAGCGAAACGGACGAAGCGCAGTTTATAGTTGACGAGATTAACGAAAATGTTAAAAACGGCAGGTCTTACCGCGACCACGCTGTGCTTTACCGTATGAACGCACAGTCGCGTAATATTGAAATGATGCTTGCAAAGTCGGGCGTTTCGTACAAGATTATCGGCGGCAATCGTTTCTTTGACCGCAAGGAAATTAAAGATATTGTGTCATATTTTGCAGTCATCAACAACACAGCGGATAATGTGCGCTTGCAGCGAATTATTAACACACCAAAGCGCGGTATAGGCGACACGATGTTCAATTATATTCTTGAAATTGCGGCGGTCAACGGAATGACTGCATTTGAGGTGTGTGAACACGCAGACGAGTTTTCAAAGACTTCCCGCAGCGCAGGAAAACTGCGTGACTTTTGCGACTTGATAAACGGCCTTATCAGGTGTGCCGAGGACGGTATGGAGCCGTCCGAACTGCTGCAGGAGATTATTGAAAAAACGCATTATTTTGAATATCTTGAAGAGGACGACCCTGAAAAAGCAGACACAAGAAAAGAGAACGTTCAGGAACTTTCCTCAATGCTGATTAAGTATCAGGAAGACGATGACGAGTTCACAATTTCCGATTTTCTGGAGGATGTTGCCCTTGTATCTGACATCGATTCATATAACGAAGATGACGACTGTGTTGTGCTTATGACGCTTCACTCGGCAAAAGGTCTTGAGTTCCCTGTGGTGTTCATTCCCGGTATGGAGGAGGGTATCTTCCCGGGCAACCAGAGTATGTACAGCGATGAGGAACTTGAGGAGGAACGCCGACTCGCGTATGTCGGCATCACCCGTGCAAAGGAAAGGCTTTACCTCATAAACGCGCGTCAGCGTATGCTGTACGGCACAACTAACAGGAATATCGCTTCACGTTTTCTGCGTGAAATTCCTGAAGATGTTACCGAGGATAAAACTGTCAGAGAACAGCCCAGGTCATTTGGCTTCGGCAGTTCATACAGCGGAGGTTCATCGTCATTCGGCACGCCGAAAAAGCCGTATAAATACAGCAAAACAACGCCAATCGGCGAGGCTAAACACAGCAGTTCTGCCGCACATCAGTTTGGTCAGACAGGCGGAGCGGTAGTAAGCGGTCAAACTTATGAAATCGGTGACACCGTGCGCCATAAGACTTTTGGTACAGGCGCGGTACTTGATGCAAAACCAATGGGCAACGACACGCTTTTAGAGGTCGCTTTTGACAAGGCAGGCACCAAAAAACTTATGGCGAACTTTGCAAAACTCGAAAAGTTATAATCATTATTAACATTTTTATCGCTCCTTCATAAGATGTATTGAAGTTTGGCTTCAATAACTTGTGAAGGAGTTTTTTTATGGCTGATGTACCAATCATCAAACAAAATGCAAGCAGAATCAACGAAACGGTTTGTATCGACACAAAACGCATTTTTGATTCCTGCGTTAGCAAGGACTGCGCCGAGGATTTAAGGGTAACTTTCTACGGCGGCTCGCAGGACATTATCGACAGGGCGGAAACTATCAAAACCCGTGACTGCGACATTGCTGCTGTCAGCATTGATGTTGAAGATGTGCCTTTTAACAGAGGTTACTACAGTGTTGACATAAACTTTTATTTCAAACTGCGCTTTGATGTTTACGGCTCGCCGTTTGCTAATCCGCAGACCGTAGTCGGTTTTGCTAACTTTGAAAAGAAGTGTATTCTTTTCGGCTCAGAGGGCGATGTTAAAGTATTTACATCTACTATGAACCCTGACAACAACAGACTTGACAGACCTGAATCACCGCAGTATGCTAATCCGACTGCTAAGGTACAGGCGGTTGACCCTGTTGTGCTTGACACCGATGTTATCGACATTCACCACTGCCGCCGTCCGCTGTTCACTGCATTTCCCGATAGCGTACGTGACCTTGTTGACGATGTCAACTTCAGACCAAATCCACGCAAGGCTGTGCTTGTTACTCTCGGACTCTTCTCAATCGTGCAGATGGAACGCGATACTCAGATTCTTATTAACGCTCTTGATTACTGCATTCCTGACAGAGAATGTGCTTGTGACACACAAGACCCATGCTCAACCTTCCAGGATATCGACTTCCCGGTTGATGATTTCTTCCCGCTTGAGAGAGATGAAATTCAGCAATAAGCGCAAAAATAAGAGATGGCAACGCCATCTCTTATTTTTTTTCTATTGAAGGATACATACGTCTGTAAAGCGCGTTAATGTGCTTAAAGTAGTCTGTATCTATGTTGTCAATCGTGTCGCGGGTGGTGCGGAAACGCCAGTTTTTATCAGGCACTCCGGGAATATTCATTCTCGCGTCGGAGCCAAAACCGCACATATCCTGCAGCGCGATAATTGCAACGTTTGACGCACTCTGCCATACGGCTTCTGTGATACATCTGCAGGAAGGGGAGTAGTAGCCGCCTTCGCCCCAGTTGCCGCCGTTGAAGTGGCAGTAGTCAAGCGCAAACTTGCGCTCGTCCTCGCTCGCTTCCCACAGCCAGCCGAGAATTGTGTTGTTGTCGTGCGTACCGACGTAGTTTATCGAATTTGGCACGGCGTTGTGCGGCAGGTGTGATGAGTCGGAGTTCGCGTCAAATGCAAACTGCACAACTTTCATACCGGGGAATCCTGTGTCTGCAAGGAGTTTTACAACGTCCTCGCCGAAAATACCGAGGTCCTCCGCAATAATAGGAGCGTCGTCACCGAATACTTCAAACACTCTTTTAAACAGGTTCATTTTGGGACCGTCGAGCCACTCGCCGACCTTTGCGGTTTCGCTGTCGGCGGGTACTGCCCAGTATGACGCGAACGCTCTGAAATGGTCGATTCGCACTGTGTCATATGTTTTGAGCGCGTGTGACAGACGCGAAATCCACCAGGAATAGCCGTCTTTTTTCATCGCTTTCCAGTCGTAAATCGGGTTGCCCCAGAGTTGGCCGTCCTCGCTGAAATAATCGGGCGGAACGCCTGCGACTTTTTCAACTTTGAGAGTCTTTTCATCAATAAGAAACATCGGCAGGTTTGACCAGACGTCAACGCTGTCCATAGCCACATATATCGGCATATCGCCGATGATTGCAACGCCTTTTTTGTTGGCGTATTTTTTGAGTTCGTGCCACTGCTTGTAGAATATGTACTGCACAAATTTCCAAAACGCGGCTTCACTCTCATAGTCAAAGATGTTTTTTACACATTCAAAATAGTGCGCGCGGTCGCTTTTCCACTCCCACCACGGTTTAAAGTCCTCTTTCTCCTTGACTGCCATATATAGAGCGTAGTCAGTCAGCCAGTCGTTTTGCAGTTCAAATTCTTTAATGTCGTTTGCGATATCTTCACTAATGCACAAAAACGCTTTTTTTAGCGTCTTATAGCGCACTTCTGCGGCAAATTCATAGTCTGCTGTGTACGGTGTGCCGTCGTATATGTTTGCCCTGTATGTTTCCTCATCAATCAGCCCCATATCCAAAAGACCTTTAGGGTCGATGAAAAGGAAGTTGCCGGCAAACGCGGACGGTGAACAGTACGGCGAATTTGCGCTGTCTGTCGGATTAAATGGAAGCACCTGCCAATAGGTGAAACCCATATCCGCAATTCTGTCTATGAAGTGGCGCGCGTTTTCATCAAAAACGCCAACGCCGTACTCTGACGGCATTGAACTGATATGCAGCAGCACGCCTGCTCCTCTTTTTTTCAGCATAAGTTAACCACCTTGTAAAAGTCTATTAACAATCATACCACTTTGCGCTATAAAAATCAATTGTGAAATTTATATATAATAATATAGTAAATTAACAAAATATTTATTATTTTATATATTGAATATATATGTGGTATTTGTTATAATAACACAGTACAAGTAGAGGTATACCCATTGGAGGTGAGCAAGTGGCTGTCAACACAAGAACTGTGAGCGCAGAAGAACTTGAAGTTCAAAGTGAATACGGCGAAAAGGTGTCGGACATTTTAGCGCAGAGATATACGGACAAGCCGCTTGCGTGCGTTGTGACTTACGGCTGCCAGCAAAATGTTGCGGACAGCGAGCATATCAAAGGTATGCTTGACAAGATGGGTTACGCTTTTACCGACGACAGGCAAAAGGCTAAACTTGTTATCTTTAACACCTGCGCTGTGCGCGAGCACGCGGAGGACAGAGTTTTCGGTAATGTGGGCGCACTCAAAAAGTACAAACTTGCAAACCCCGATGTTGTCATTGCATTGTGCGGCTGTATGATGCAGCAAAAGCACATTGCCGACA